>CAMOHF010000123.1 GCA_946614685.1 uncultured Clostridia bacterium
AGCCATCAGCTGAGCTGAGTTACCTGCGGAACGTACGAGCTGTGCGCCCTTGCCGGGATAAAGCTCGATGTTGTGGATCTCTGTACCTACCGGAATGTTCTCAAGGGGAAGGCAGTTACCAACCTTCACTTCAGCCTTGGGGCCGTTCATAAGCTCGTCGCCTACCTTAAGTCCTACCGGAGAGATGATGTAAGCCTTCTCACCATCTGCGTAGTGAAGAAGTGCGATGTTTGCTGTTCTGTTCGGATCATACTCGATGGATGCAACCTTTGCAGGGATGTCATCCTTTCTTCTCTTGAAGTCGATGATTCTGTATTTCTGTCTGTTTCCGCCGCCGTGATGTCTAACGGTGATCTTACCCTGGTTGTTACGGCCTGCGGTCTTAGACTTCTTTGCGAGAAGTGACTTCTCGGGAGTGTCCTTGGTGATCTCTACGAAATCAAGTCCCGTCATATTTCTTCTGGACGGTGTATATGGGTTGTATGTCTTAATTCCCATTTTGAAATTCTCCTTTCGAATTACGATTGAATATCATGCTTTTCTGCATATAGTCGCTGTTTCTTACAGTCCTTCGAACAGCTCGATATCAGCACTCTCTTCGGTAAGCTGAACAATTGCCTTCTTGGTCTTGGCGGTCTTTCCGTAAGTCATACCGCGTCTCTTTGTCTTACCGTCGTTTCTTAAGGTGTTGACCTTGGCAACCTTGGCGCCGTCAAACATCTTCTCTACAGCTTCTTTGATCTGAGCCTTGTTGGCATCGGGATTCACAAGGAAGGTGTATTTCTTCTCTGCCATAGCGTTCATACTCTTCTCGGTAAGAACCGGCTTCAGGATAATATCATAATACTTAAGATCTGCCATTATGCGTACACCTCCTCGATTGCTGCTACAGCATCCTTGGTAAGTACCAGTGTGTCGTGGTTCAGGATGTCATATACGTTCAGTGTGCTGTTCACCTGTGTTGCATCTCCGCTCTTTACTACCTCGATCATACCGGTCTCAACAGAGGGGATGTTATTTGCAGAGATTACAAGATTGTCGTTCTTTCCGTTGGTTACGACAAATGCATCGTCTGCCTTTAAGTTCTTTAAGATTGCTACCACGTTCTTGGTCTTGATCTCGTCAAGATCGAACTTGTCAACAACTACGAGCTTCTCGTCCTGAACCTTAGCGGTAAGAGCAGACTTCAATGCGAGCTGCTTTTCCTGCTTGTTCATCTTCTTGCTGTAGTCTCTCGGCTTCGGTGCGAATACCACGCCACCGCCTGTCCACTGAGGAGAACGGGTTGAACCCTGTCTTGCATGACCGGTTCCCTTCTGTCTCCAAGGCTTTCTTCCGCCTCCGGATACCTCGGAACGTGTCTTTGCGCTCTGTGTACCCTGACGGCTGTTGGCAAGCTGTGTTACAACTGCCTGATGTACTAAATGCTCATTTATCTCTACACCGAATACTTCGTCGTTTAATTCAAGCTTTTCAACTTCTTTTCCATCGGTGTTATAAACTGCTACTGTTGCCATCTTGTATGTTCCTCCTTCCTAAAGTCTTACTTACCGGACTTTACTGTTTCTTTGATCATAACCAATGACTTCTTCGGTCCGGGAACTGCGCCCTTCACAAGGATTACATTGTTCTCTACATCTATCTTAACGATCTCAAGGTTCTGAACCGTTACTCTTACGGCACCCTTGTGTCCGGGCATCTTCTTACCCTTGAATACACGACCGGGTGTGGTTGCGGAACCGTTGGAACCTGCATGGCGATGATACTTGGAACCGTGAGCCGAAGGGCCGGAACGCATACCGTATCTCTTGATACCGCCTGCATATCCCTTACCTTTGGATCTTGCGGTTACATCTACCTTATCTCCTGCCTCGAAGATGTCAGCTGTGATCACGCTCTCACCTGCGGTGTACTCTTCAACGTTCTCAACTCTGAACTCTCTTACGAAGCGCTTCGGTGTGGTGGATGCTTTCTTGAAGTGTCCTACCTCAGCCTTGGTAGCGCCATGAGGGTTTCTGATCACCTTTTTGCCTGATCCGTCTTTTGTTACGACTTTCTCTTTCTTCTCTTCAAAACCAACCTGGATCGCATCATAGCCATCCTTCTCGGTGGTCTTTACCTGTGTTACGACACAAGGGCCTGCGGAAAGAACGGTAACCGGTGTAAGTACGCCGTCCTCGTTCCAGATCTGTGTCATGCCGACTTTGGTTGCAAGAATTGCTTTCTTCATAATAGAACTTTCCTCCTAATTTTATTTACAGCGGATTGCACCCGGCAATCATACTAAATTCATCCTCGCGGGATGTAATTAGGTACTGTAATTACTTCATTTTAAGATCAACGTATACGCCTGCAGACATATCAACCTTCTGAAGAGCGTCGATCGTCTTCTGAGACGGTGAAATCACGTCAATGAGTCTCTTGTGGGTTCTCTGCTCGAACTGCTCTCTGGAGTCCTTATACTTGTGAACCGCACGAAGGATGGTTACCTTCTCGATCTTGGTAGGCATGGGCACCGGTCCGCTTACCTTTGCACCTGTGCTCTTCACAGCCTCGATGATCTGCTTTGCAGCCTGATCGATCAGCTTGTGATCATACGCCTTAAGTGTGATTCTCATTACTTGATTTGCCATAAAAAAAGTCTCCTCCTTTTCGCACTTTTTTTGTAGTGAGACAAGTGGTGACTGTACAACTTCCCCGTGTGTGTCGTAAATCGGCCGATGGCCAATCACAACTTACACCCGTCATCTCCACCTTGCGGTGGATCGTTATTGAACAGTGACTTGTCGCCAGTTATCATTAATTGACATTCGCTCCACGAAATAACCCGCTTCAAAGAGCGGCAACCTCCGCTTCCACGCTATCAATGTCACAGCAAGGGACATTATATCGAATCTTTCAAGGAAATGCAAGAACTTTTTTATTTTTTTTGAAACCGAGAAAAAAATGTGTCAACCGATTATCTCAGGAAGAAATACAGCACAAGCAGACACGCGAGCAGAAGCAGACTCACCCATGTAAAGGAAAGCAGATAGTGTCCGCCTTCTTTCAACTGTGCGCTTCCCTCCGCCGAGGCAGTGATCTCCCTGCGATGCTTTGTATAAAACTTATATGTGATCAGGCTCGCCATGCTTGCGATCAGTGTTCCGAGTCCGCCGAGATTGACGCCCACAAGGAGTGCCCGTCCGTTCTCGGTAAAGGGGGAAAGAAGCATTGCTGCCGGCACATTGCTGATCACCTGAGAGGACAGCACCGCCGTTGCCACCTCATGTCCGCCGACGATGGCCGACAGGGTGTTGCGGATCACATCAATCCTTCCGAGATTTCCGATCAGCACAAAGAAGAAGGTAAATGTAAAGAGCAGCGAGTAGTCCACATCAAGAAAGGCGCGTCTGTCCGCTACGAGCATGACCGGGATCACCACAGCAAGCATCATATAGTATGGAAGAAATCCCGCCACCGTAAGCACGCATAACACAAACAGTGCAAGGTAGGCCAGCATCCGCTTTTTCTCCGGTGGTGCAGCCTTCTCAGCGATCGCAACATCTGCGGTCTTATCAGTCTTATTCAGAACGATCACAAATACGGTGATCAAAGCGATCGACAATACTGTATAAGGAAGCATCAGGCGGATAAAGCCGAAGGCCGAAAAGTGATACTCCGTAAACAGATACAGGTTCTGCGGATTGCCGATGGGCGTCAGCATACTGCCCAGATTCGCTGCTGCCGTCATCAGGATCAGTGTATACTTCATACGCCGCGCATCATGAAAGGCCGAGAGCACCATGATCGCAAAAGGGATGAGCGTGACCAGTGCCACATCATTTGTGATCAGCATACTCGAAAAGAGACTTAAATACACAAGCAGAAGGGATACCAGCTTTTCGGACTTCACCGCTCCGACCAGTTTCTGAGTCACAAAGGCAAAGCATCCGATTCGCGCGAAAGCCTGCACGACCAGCATCAGAGCAAACAAAACAGCAAGCACACGCAGATTGATATAATCCGCGTAGCCTGCGTCAGGTGTTACAAAAAAGCAGGAGATCACCGCCAAAACAAACGAGATCACCAGTATCGTGTCATTTTTGCACTTGTCGATCAAAAAAGCTTTCATGTTCCGTCTCTTCTATATAAGAAAGAAGTCCGTCGATCCCCTCGTCGAGATCACGGTATGTTGCCTCGAAATCTCTCGTGTACCACGGGTCCGCCACCTCGCCCGGCCGATCCGTGTAATCCATCATCAGTGACAGTTTACCCTGTGGATCTCCGCCAAAGGCACGCCGCATATCCGACATATTGCCCGCGTCCATCCCGATCAGGTAATCAAATGTATCATAATCCGCACGAGAAATCAACTGCGCAGTTTTCCCCTCGCAGGAAATCCCGTGTTCCGCCAGTTTCTTTTTCGCCGGCGGATACACCGGATTGCCCCTGCCGTTCCAGATCTCATCCGTGTGCATCGCCCTCGACTCAATATGAAATTTCTCTTCAATCCCCAATCGCCTCACGCGATCCTTCATCATAAACTCCGCCATGGGCGAACGGCATATGTTGCCCCAGCAGACGAACAGTACTTTTATCATAACTCATACCTCATATCTCTGTATCTAGCTTACAGCGCGTATAAATAATAACATTCTTCGTTATAAACAAAATGTCATATACGCGGGTATACACACTATATTATCTTTTATAATCAAATTTTTCGGATGAATAATATAACTCTCTCCTATTCTTGATTTGTATTTTTCCATA
>CAMOHF010000124.1 GCA_946614685.1 uncultured Clostridia bacterium
ATCTGGATTCCGCCTTCTTTGTCTGCATAAACGCGGAGATAATAATCCTGTCCTTCTTTCACGTACTCCACGTCCCACAGATCGAAATTGCCTGCCTCGATGATTGGCGTAACCAGTTCCGTGCAGTACGCTTCAATCTCTGCTTTTTTCATTCGATCACACCTTCCTTACAACAGTTAAAAAGAGTGGGTTGCAACAACCCACTCTTCATGTCATCATATTTAAGCCTTAGACACTATAACACATTTATCCGACAAATGCAAGAGTTTCCCTTGCAATTGCGAGTTCTTCGTTCGTCGGAACGATCCATACATCCACACGGGAGTCTTCCGTGGAAATCCGAATCTCCTCTCCGCGTTTTGCATTCGCAGCCTCGTCCAAAGTAATTCCGAGGAAGGACAGACGGTCGATACACATCTTACGGATGGCTGCCTGATTCTCTCCCACACCTGCCGTAAAGCAGATGGCATCCACTCCGTTCATGGCTGCCGCATAAGCACCGATGAATTTTGCGGTCTGATAAGCAAAAAGTTCCATGGCGATACGACACCTGTCGTTGCCGTCCTTCATACCGGCTTCCAGGTCTCTGAAGTCACTGGATACACCGGATACACCCAGCATACCGGATGATTTGTTTAAAACCTTCATCACTTCCGCAAGGGACTTGCCCTCTTTATCGGCAATATACTCTATAATCGCAGGATCGATATCGCCGCTTCTCGTACCCATGGAAAGGCCGGCAAGCGGAGTGAATCCCATAGTGGTATCTACGGACTTGCCACCCTGTACGGCACAGATGGAAGAACCGTTACCCAAGTGACAGACGATGATCTTCGTATCTTCGATCGGACGTCCCAGAATCTCGGCCATACGCTTGGATACAAAGCTGTGGCTGGTACCGTGGAAGCCGTAACGTCTCACGCCGTACTTCTCATAGTACTCGTAAGGCACACCGTAAATGTATGCACACTCGGGCATCGTCTGATGAAAAGCTGTATCAAATACGGCAACCTGTGGAACACCGGGCATCAGTTTGGAACACGCCTCGATGCCGATCAGATTCGCAGGATTATGAAGCGGCGCAAGATCACTCACGGAGCGAATGCCTTCAAGCACCTGATCATCGATCAGAACAGATGAGGAGAATTTCTCGCCTCCGTGTACCACTCTGTGTCCGACGGCAGCAATCTCATCAAGGGATGCGATCGCTCCTACCTCCGTATCACAGAGTTTCTCGAGAACGTAAGATACTGCCGCATCATGATCGGGCATTGAGAGCTGATAAGTCTTTTTCTCATGAGATCCTGCCTGATGTGTCAAAGCTCCGTCAATACCGATTCTCTCACAAAGCCCCTTGGCAAGCACGCCTTCGGTCTCGGAATCGATCAACTGATACTTCAGCGAAGAACTTCCGCAATTGATAACCAATATTTTCATCTTGATTTTCTCCTATTCGTTTCTTTGATTCGCCTGTGCCTGAATTGCCGTGATCGCAACTACACCGACGATATCTTCCGCCGAACAGCCTCTGGACAGGTCGTTCACGGGTTTCGCAATTCCCTGCGTTACGGGTCCGTAAGCGTCAGCCTTGGCCAGGCGCTGAACGAGTTTATAGCCGTTATTGCCGGCGTCTAAGTCCGGGAATACCAGCACATTTGCATGACCTGCAACCTTGCTTCCGGGTGCCTTGGATGCCGCAACCTCTGGAACGATGGCAGCATCGGCCTGAAGTTCTCCGTCGCAGAGAATATCCGGACGCTCGGCGTTGATGATCTTGGTTGCCTCGACCACCTTATCCACATCCGGATGCTTCGCACTGCCCTTTGTGGAGTGTGAAAGCATGGCAACGATCGGTTCCTTTTCAACAAGCAGGCGGAAGGACTCCGCAGAGCTCTCCGCGATTGCCGCAAGTTCCTCAGAATTCGGTTCCTGGTTTAAGCCTGCATCCGAGAAGATAAAGGTACCGTCGGCACCCATATCGCAATCGGGGACAACCACCAGGAAGAAAGCAGATACAAGCTTGGTTCCGGGCGCCGTCTTTAAGATCTGCAATGCGGCACGGAGTACATTAGCGGAAGAATTCACCGCACCTGCAACCATACCGTCGGCATCGCCGGCCTTGACCATGATGCAACCGAAATAAAGGACATTGGTGAGAAGAAGTTCTTTCGCTTTCTCAGGTGTCATGCCCTTGCTCTTTCTTAAATCGACCAGAAGAGAAACATAATCGTTTAATTTGTCGCAGTCGTAGGGATCTACAAACTTTGCGCCGGAAAGATCCAGCTTGTCTGCGCGCTTCTTGATCTCCTTCTTGTCACCGACCAAAATAATGTCTGCAATCCCCTCGGATAAAATCTTATCCGCTGCGACAAGCGTACGCATATCTGCGGTCTCGGGGAGTACAATGGTCTTTTTATCCTGTTTTGCTCTTTCTTTGATTCTGTCTATGAACTTCACAAACCTTCTCCTTTAAGTAAGATTTAAGATTTTTCATCCATCATATGATCAAGTTCGGGACTGTCTACGGTAAGACGTCCGCGGCCATGCTTCTTGCCGTAATACATCGCACGATCGGCTCTGCTTACGAGAAGCGAGGTATTGCTGCAAAGATTCGGGTAGGACGTGAGTCCGATACAGCAGTTGATGCGGATCTCATGACCTTCTGTTTTAACAACGGTACTCTTGATCTCTTCATGCATCTTTTCAAGGATGGGAAGCGCTGCTGTCTCATCGTAATCCGGAAGGATCACAAGGAACTCCTCACCTCCGTAACGGGCAGCAAATCCGCCGTGTTCCTCCGCATACTTTTCTGCCATTTTTGCAACCATCTTGATCACTTCATCTCCGGCCAGATGGCCGTAGGTGTCATTGACGCGTTTGAATTTATCAATATCGAAAAGCGCCACGGAAAGCGGCATGTGTTTGTCGATCACATCACTGATGGTCTCGGTGATCAGCTGGTTGAAGTACAGACGGTTGTAGATACCCGTAAGGCCGTCTCTTCTTGCCATATCCTCCATCTGAATATAAAGTTTGGTATTCTTGACGGATACGTCAAATTCTACCATCGTAGCCTCAAAATACTGAAGACCGCTTTCAAAATAATCTTTGTCATTGGATGCGATAAGCATCAGACCGTACTGGCGATCTGCATCCATGATCGGAACTAACGCTACGGAATGCACATCCGCATCTCCGATAAAAGGAAAGATCTTAAGAGCTGAACCCGTAAATACCTTGGACTCATGATAACGCGATTTAAAATCCTTGTAGATTGCTTCAAAATCACGTCGAACTCTGTGTTCCATCAAGGTATAGCCGGTTCTTACATCGATGGTGTCGTATTTGTTCTTGTATTCTCCCTTTTCCACAAAGACAGCACACAGTTTCGGCTGCTTGATCTCCATCACCTTATCCAGGATAATGCTGATACACTTGCCGATATCAAATGTGGATCCCATATATTTCATGATATCAATGTGGGAAAGGCTTTCGATATTTACCTGCTCAAGATCGTTTAACGCTTTGTTGATCTCGATCTTCTGGTAGTTGATCTGCTCATTTACAAGGCGCACCTTCTCCTGATACTCTTCCATCTTGATATTGTCGGAGATGATCTTGTCGTTCTCCATTTTGAGTTCGGACAGGGTATGCTCATATCCGTCGGTCACCATCACGATCCACTTCTCGATCATAAGTACGGAAACGGCAAGAACAACCAGAATCAGTATGAAACAAAAATATGCTTTTTCCGGCATGTTGTTCCAGGAAAATACAGCTGCGATCACCACGGGGATTATCGCAATAAATTCTCTTACAACGATCGTGGATTTGTCGAGTGCGCTGTCCACAAAGATGTACTCAAGGGACACGATCATGATCTCTATCATAAAAAGTGCCACGAGCATGGAATCGTAAGGTACGATTGCAAGTGAAGTACACAGGCAGATCAGATGGACAAGCTTGGTCTTATCAAACAGTGATGCCTTTCCGAAGAAATGAAGCGCAACCAAAACACTTTCAAACACAGCGTATCCCGCGGTGAGGGAAAGGACGGCTATAAACGAAGGCATAGGGAAATTCTCCCCCAGTTTCATCACCTTCACACAAATCACCGATACAACCATAAATACATCGATGATCTTCTGGAATACCGTATAATTCTTTAATTTGTCACGCGTATAATCATGCATGAATTATTTCTCCCAAAAGATATCTACAACTGCACCCTCGGTCAGAAGTTCCGTATAATCAGCCTTATGCCCGTCCACATCCGTAACAAGATGCTTGCCCTGGACAGTGGTAAGGTCAAAGTCAAAGAAGTCAAATATATCCACAAACCGGTATTCCGGCTTTCCCGTAAGTGTCAAAGGCTTCTTGTTCAGAATGATGGTAAGATCAGTGGCATCATCCGATACGGTATCATCCGCCTTCTTTTCCTCGGGTACGGGCGAAGTCGAAACATTGACCGCAGGCTTCTTCTCCTGCACAACTGCTGCGGGCGCATCTTCGGTTTCCCCGACAACTTCCGTTTCTTCCTGATCCGCTTCATCCGTCGTAAGAATTCGGTCACCGTAAGTAAAATCAACGGTGAAATTGTTGAAAATCTTCGTATCAAGCGATGCGTCCTGATGATTTACCTGAATCGAATCAACTCCGGATATATCCATATACGTAAGGAGCTGACGAACGGTATAAAAGGACTGCATCTCAATCCTGTCGCCGTCTTTGATCTCATAGCTTTCGAGCA
>CAMOHF010000125.1 GCA_946614685.1 uncultured Clostridia bacterium
AGCCGCCGGCGCTTAGCGAGGTTTCTCACGAGCTTAGCGTCCGCTGCGTGCGGAATCAGGTCTGCATCTATGATGCAGACAGCCCGTCGCGGCTTTGAGCGACTTCATAGGAATCCGTCAGGATTCCTACCGCCTTAGCGCAAGCGTGTCCGGGCAACTGATAGCAGCTGACAGGGACGCGTGAGATTTGGATTATTTGATAAAAGGAGATAGTAGCATGAACATGAATATCGCAGTCATAAAGGGTGACGGCATCGGTCCGGAAGTCGTATCCGAGGCCATGAAGGTCTTAGATGCCGTAGCTGCAAAGTACGGCCACACGATCGCTTACGATCAGCTTCTGATGGGCGGATGTTCCATCGATGCTTACGGTGATCCGCTGACCGATGAGACGGTTGCAAAGGCAAAGAAGGCTGATGCGGTACTGCTTGGTTCAATCGGAGGAAACACTTCGACGTCACCCTGGTATAAGCTTCCGCCGAAGAAGCGTCCCGAGGCAGGTCTTTTAAAGATCAGAAAGGAGCTCGGACTGTTCGCGAATCTTCGTCCCGCGCTTCTTTACGATCAGCTTAAGGATGCGTGTCCGTTAAAGAAGGAAATCGCAGACAAGGGTTTTGATATGGTCATCATGAGAGAGTTGACCGGCGGTCTCTACTTCGGCGAAAGAAAAACCGAAGAGGTAGACGGTGTTATGACAGCCGTCGATACACTGACCTATACCGAGACCGAGATCCGCAGAATTGCGATCAAGGCCTTCGACATTGCCATGAAGCGCCGCAAGAAGGTGACCAGCGTTGACAAGGCAAATGTACTCGATTCTTCCAGACTTTGGAGAAAGGTTGTGGAAGAGGTTGCAGCGGATTATCCCGAGGTATCCTATGAGCACATGCTGGTAGACAATGCGGCAATGCAGCTTGTCAAGGATCCCGCACAGTTCGACGTAGTCCTTACGGAGAACATGTTCGGTGACATTCTTTCCGATGAGGCATCGATGATCACGGGTTCCATCGGTATGCTGTCTTCCGCATCCTTAAACGAAACCAAGTTCGGACTCTATGAGCCGAGCGGCGGATCCGCACCGGATATCGCGGGACAGAATATCGCGAATCCCATTGCTACGATTCTTTCCGCAGCCATGATGCTGCGTTATACATTTGATCTTGATGCCGAGGCGGATGCCATTGAAGCGGCAGTCAGAAAGGTTCTTGTGGAAGGATACAGAACCGGAGATATCATGTCGGAAGGCTGCACCAAGGTTTTGTGCGACGAGATGGGTAATCTGATCGCCGAGAGAGTATAAGAGACGTACGCACCAAGACGCACGCTCAGTGTGAGGGGAGGCGCTCATGAAGGTGAAACAGGAATTGGAAAAGATGGAAAAGGAGTGGAGCAGGAAGCCGCTGGCCATCCTTCTCCTGTCCTTATTCGGTATTCTGCTTGATGTTGCAGGCAAGCATGTGGCTGTGATGACGGGGACCGTGCTGTATATCGATTCCATCGGTTATCTCTTTGCCGCAATCGTCGGCGGGTACTTGCCCGGCATTCTGGTCGGGTATTTTTCAAACCTCCTGACCGGACTTGCGGATATTACCAATGCCTACTACGGAATTATCAGTGTTCTTATAGCGGTTGTCGCGTCCTATATGGCTGACAGAGGCTATTTCAAAAAGATATGGGGTGTGCTGCTCGGAATCTTCCTCTTTGCAGTAATCGGCGGAGGCGTCGGAGGATTTCTTACCTACATGCTTTACGGATTTGATCCGTCGGCGGAGGTGCCGCTTGGGTTTATCCAGAGCATGATGAATGACGGTCGTCTTTCGTGCTTTGCGGGCAACATGCTCTCAAACTTCCTGATCGACCTTGCCGACAAGGCCATAACGATGGTGATCTGCATGATTCTGGTCGTCGTCTTTCCTGCAAGCTGGAAGGCACGCTTCAAACTCCACAATCTCAAGAATCTGGTGGTGACGGAGGCAGAAGAAAGAGAAGCCAAAAAGGCCTACTCGAGAAAGATGTCCCTTCGTGCCAAGGTGGTATTCCTCGTTGGAACCATCATGGTATGTATCACAGTCGTGGCAGGCGTTATCTGCTTCCTGCTTTATGATCGTTCTACGATCGATGAGCACAAGGTGCTCGGACAGGGTGTTGCGACGCTTGCTGCAGGAGTGATCGACGGCGACAGTGTGGACAGGTTTATCGAAGAGGGTGAGAACGCTCCGGGATACCTGCATCAGGAAGAACTCCTGTATAGAGTAAGAGAGAGTTCTCCCGATATCCAATACATATATGTCTATCAGATTAAACCCGATGGATGTCATGTGGTCTTCGACCTTGACACGGATGGATTAGAGGGCAGCAACCCCGGGGATGTGATCGAATTCGAAGATGCATTTTACGAGCATCTTCCGACACTCTTAAATGGAGGGGAGATCGAGCCTATCATATCGGATGATTCCTACGGCTGGCTACTTACCGTATATGAGCCGGTGAAGGATTCCTCCGGAAATACCGTATGCTACGCTTGCGTGGATATATCCATGGATCAGGTTCGGATCAATGAGAGAAGCTTCATCACCAAGGAATTTGCCCTCTTTATGGGCTTCATCATCCTGGTGCTCGCTTTTACACTTTGGATCTCTGAGTACAAACTGCTGGTACCCATCAATGCCATGGCACTCGCGGCGGACAGATTTGCCTATGACAACGAGGAAGACTTAGAGCGTGGTGTCGACCGCATGAAGCGTCTCGACATCGATACGGGCGATGAGATCGAGCATCTCTACCATGCATTTACCAAGACGATCGATGAGACCGTCGGCTATATCTCCGAAGTGAATAAAAAGAACGAGATGATCAACAACATGCAGAACAACCTGATCCTCGTTCTTGCGGACATGGTGGAAAGCCGTGACGAAAGCACGGGTGATCATATCAAGAAGACGGCGGCTTACGTCGAACTGATCTGCCGGAAGATGCAGGAGAAGGAAGAGCACAAAGCACAGTTTACGGAAGAGTACATCGAAAACTGCGTGCATTCCGCACCGCTGCATGATGTGGGCAAGATCAAGATCTCGGATACGGTTTTAAATAAGCCCGGTAAATTAACCGACGAAGAGTTCGAGATCATGAAGACGCACACCACGGCGGGCGAAGAGATCATCGAGCATGTGATCGAGACGGTTACCGAATCCGGTTATCTGACCGAGGCGAAGAATATGGCGGCCTGCCATCATGAAAAGTGGAACGGCAAAGGATATCCCAAGGGCAAGAAGGGTACCGAGATTCCGATGTCGGCCAGGATCATGGCGGTTGCGGATGTCTTCGACGCATTGATCTCAAGACGATGCTACAAAGAGCCCTTCTCCTTTGAGAAGGCGATGGAGATCATAAAAGAGGGATCGGGAGAGCACTTCGATCCGGAACTGGTTGAGATCTTCCTTGCCTCACAGGATGAGGTTCGAGCCATCGCGGAAGCGAATATGAGCGGTCCCTTGATCGAACGAAAGAAAAAAGTCGATGCATCAAACGAGCAACAAAAAAAGGAGACATAGTTTGGAAGTATCAAATAAAACACTTGAAGAAGTTAGAAGCTTTTTTGCAAAGGATCTGTACGCAAAACAGTCTGACTTCTATATAGAAGCAATCGATGACCACTACGCGAAGATCAGTTGCCGCTTAAGCGACAAGCACAAGAATGCGGTCGGCGGAATCATGGGTGGCGTATACTTCACCATGGCGGATTTCACCATGGCGGTGGCATCAAACTGGCAGGAGCCGGGAACCGTATCTTTGGACGCGTCCATCTCCTTTGTGGGCGTTCCCAAGTCGGATACTCTGGTTTCCGAATCCGAACTGGTGAAGGACGGCAGAAGCACCTGCTGTTATCTGATCCATATCACGGATGACGAGGGTCATCCCGTGGCGGAAGCAAAATTCACAGGATTTCACAAAAGATAATATAGCGAAAGGAAGTAGGAATTATGAAGAGTGATAACGTAAAAAAAGGAATGCAGCAGGCACCGCACAGAAGTCTGTTCAATGCGCTCGGTATGACGGATGAGGAGATGAAGAAGCCCTTGGTCGGCATTGTGTGCTCCTACAACGAGATCGTGCCCGGACATATGAACCTGGACAAGATCGCTCAAGCGGTTAAAATGGGCGTAGCCGAAGCGGGCGGTGTACCCGTGATGTTCCCGGCCATCGCTGTCTGCGACGGTATCGCCATGGGACACATCGGTATGAAGTACTCTCTTGTAACGAGAGACCTGATCGCCGATTCCACCGAGTGTATGGCAATTGCACATCAGTTTGATGCACTCGTCATGATTCCCAACTGTGATAAGAATGTACCCGGATTGCTTATGGCGGCGGCAAGAGTGAACGTTCCCACCGTATTCGTATCCGGCGGCCCGATGCTTGCGGGACATGTCAAGGGCAGAAAGACCAGTCTTTCTTCCATGTTCGAGGCAGTCGGCGCTTATGCGGCAGGCAAGATGTCTGAAGAGGATGTGTACGACTTCGAGTGCAATGCATGTCCTACCTGCGGATCCTGCTCCGGTATGTACACAGCCAACTCCATGAACTGCTTAACCGAGGCACTCGGTATGGGACTTCCCGGCAACGGAACCATCCCCGCAGTATACAGCGAGAGACTGAAGCTTGCAAAGCGCGCAGGTTACGCTGTGATGGAAATGCTTGAAAAAGACATCCGTCCCCGTGATATCATCACCAAGGACGCGATCTTA
>CAMOHF010000126.1 GCA_946614685.1 uncultured Clostridia bacterium
ATTTGCAGATAATTTCACAACCGAGGAGATACTTGCAGCCATTGATTATGCGCATCTCCACGGCTGCAGATCCTATCTCACGGTGAACACACTGATCAAGGAATCCGAGTTCGCCGATCTATATGAAGAATTGACCCCTTGCGTAAGAGAGGGGCTTGACGCCGTTATCGTTCAGGATCTCGGCGTTTTTCGGTTTCTTTCCCGGGAGTTTCCCGACCTTCCTATTCACGTATCCACACAGATGAGCATTTCAAGCTGTGAAGGTGCCGAACTTATGAAACGTCTCGGCGCCACGAGAGTTGTGCCGGCAAGAGAACTGACGCTTCGCCAGATTTCCGAGATCAGACAGAAAACAGATATTGAGCTTGAGGTTTTCTGTCACGGTGCCATGTGCTATTCCATGAGCGGCAGATGCCTGATGTCCTCCCTTGCGGGCGGCAGAAGCGGAAACCGGGGCAGATGCGCACAGACCTGCAGAAAATGCTACGACGGATCCTACCTTCTCTCCATGAAGGATATGTGCACCTTGGAGATCCTTCCCGAAATCCTTGCAACCGGTATCGATTCCTTAAAGATCGAGGGGCGTATGAAAAACCGTCTCTATGTCGCTTCGGCCGTGGCAGCATACCGCGATTCCGTGGATGAGATAACAGCCGGTGATTTTGATATAAAGAAACAGAAACAGCGTAAGGATAAACTCGCGGAAGTCTTTCACCGCGGAGGTTTTTGCACGGGATATTATGAGGGGATCGGTCATGACCTTACGACAAAGGACCGGCCGGGACATGCAGGTGTATTGCTCGGAGAAATCGTCTCTATTGATAGCGGCAAGATCAACGTTCTTCTGAAAAGAGATCTGTCCGCAGGCGATATTCTTGAGATCACCGTAAAAGGCGGAGAAAGCTTAAGGATCACCTCCGGTGTTTCCGGTTCAAAAGGCAATACGGCTGTTCTTTCGGCGCCCAAAACCAAACTGATGAAGCACGGTATGCAGGTGTTGTTGATGCAATCATCCGAAACAAGTCGAAAGATCACGGAGCAGATTACGATCGGAAAACATGCAAAGATTCCGCTTTCGGTACATTTTTCCGGAAAGATCGGAGCGTTTCCGACACTTACGCTTCGCCCCATAAAGGACGCTCTGGCGGGCTTTCTCGGTACAGCCTCCGGAGAAAACGTGCTTGAAGCAAGCAGGAAGGAATCGGATATCGAGAAAACTCTTTCGGAGAAGCTGTTCGCCTTCGGTGGGACCGATTATATTCCGGAAAAGATAAGCGTGGATGCTGATGCGAATGTCTTTCTTCCGGGATCCGTATTAAAGAAGCTGCGCCGGGATGCCATTGCTTCCCTTGAGGAAAGTATTCTCTCATCGAACAGACGAAATCTCGACGGGGAGGCAGAACCCAAGCAGACATGCCTAACTGAGAGGAACGAACGTCTTCGCGACGGAACAGCCGTAAGAGTAACAACGGCCGAACAGCTTTCGGCCGTACTTGCTTCAGATAAGGAACCGATGTATCTGTTGATGGACGAGGATATGATCAAGTCCTGCGAGACGATGCTGCACGGCTTATCCAAGCATACGGCTTTGGTGTTGGTACTCCCGGATGTTATAAACGACAGCAACGCCGGTCCGGTTGATTTGCCAAATCCGAAGATAAGTGGTATATATATTAACAATCCTGACAATCTGGCACGCATCGCCCTATACGGCGTTGCTCCGCAGATCATGGAAGTGATGGTCGGAGGCTTCCTCTATTCATTCAATACGGAAGCGATCCGCATGGTGAAAGAGCTTCTTTCTAAGCTTTCCGTACATGTGATTCTCGAAGCTCCCAGGGAGCTTTCCGTTAAGGAGCTTCAGGCTCTTGACCTGCCGCATTCTATGTTTTCGGTCTACGGATATGAGCCCGTGATGATCACGAGACAGTGTGTCAGAAAATCATCGGGCCGCTGTGATCATACACCCGGCGTTACGGATATTTCCGACGAGAAGGGCAATACCTATCATGTGATCTCTCATTGTGCGTCAGAGTACAGTGTGATCCTAAACGGCGTACCGCTTGCGGTCACAAGAGAACAGATGCCGCTTTCCGGCATCAGACTATATACATTTACCATTGAAAATGAAGAAGAAACCGCACGTATCCTTTCGGGACAGTTTCCGGGCAATCGAACCGGCGGACATTATCATAGAGGAGTAGAGTAGATGATCAATATCATCTGTGAAATATCAAAATACCTGATCATACTGTTTATGATCCTTTATACGGTGAAGTGCTTTTCCTCCCTGCTTTCCACGACGGAACGGGAGAAGAAAGTAAAAGCGACCAAGCAGATCATATATGTCTTTATGATCCATTTCCTTTGTTATCTTACGATGTTTTTAAGACTGGGAGAGGTACGGATCATCGTCTTTTACGGCATACAGATCTTTATCGCCGTCCTTTATATGGTGATCTTTCAATCCATCTACAGGAACGCCTCGGCATTGCTTACGAACAACACGGCCTTTATGCTGCTGATCGGTTACATCATGCTGACGAGACTGGATTTCTCACTTGCCGTAAAACAGTTTCTTTTCGCAACGGTGGGACTTATCGTCACATCCTTTGTACCTTATATCATGCAGAACTGGAAGAACCTGCGTGTCTTCGGAAAGCGTTACGGCCTGCTCGGTCTGATCGGACTGATGACGGTCTTTATCCCGGGCATCGGTTTTGAAAACTACGGATCAAGGAACTGGATCCGTATCGGCAGCTTTTCCCTTCAGCCGATGGAGTTTGTGAAGATCCTCTTTGTCTTTTTTGTGGCGAGCATGCTGTGCAAGGCAAGCACCTTCGGAGAACTGCTTGCAAATGCGATCATTTCCGCCGCATTTATGGGGGTTCTTGTTTTGGAGAAGGACCTCGGAGCCGCGGTGATCTTTTACATTACCTATGTATGCCTTGTCTACCTTGCCACTTCAAGACCGATCTTTCTTGTCGGTGGTATCGGAATCGGCGTGGGCGCGGTGTATGCGGCCTACCTCTTGTTTAAGGACAGTCTGTTCGCACATGTTATGGTGCGTGTATCTGCCTGGAGGAATCCCTTTGCGGATATCGACGGCGGAGGATATCAGCTTTCTCAATCCCTGTTCGCCATCGGAACCGGAGGATACTTAGGATCCGGTCTTACGCAGGGTTCTGCCGATGTTATCCCGGTGTCGGAGAGTGACTTCATCTTTTCGGCCATCTGTGAGGAACTCGGCGTGATCTTCGGACTCGCCTTGATCCTTGTGATCGTCAGCATCTTCATATCCTTTGTGAATGTGGCGATGCAGTGTCGCGATCCGTTTTACAAATACGTAGCCTTCGGCTTTTCGGTGATCTTTATCACCCAGAGCCTGCTCAACTTAGGCGGCGTTACAAAGTTCATCCCTTCCACGGGTGTGACTTTGCCGCTCATATCATACGGTGTATCATCCGTGCTAAGTACGCTGATCATATTCTCCATCGTACAGGGTGTCTATGTAATCAGTACCAATGAGGCGATCAAAAATGAAAAAGACAAAGAACGAGCAAAAGCCATCCTCGAGCGTGCAGCTCACGCCGGAGGAGGACTTCCTGGCCAAAGACAGGGAGCGCGCGAAGAACAATAAAAGAAAGAATGTCCCCATCGTGGTGATCACCTACCTGATGACTGCCGTGTTTATGGCAATGATCGGTTATGTGATCTACTTCATGCAGTTTGAAGCGGAGCGTACCATCGCAAACTCCAGAAATGTGCGACAGGATTCCTTCGCAGACAAGGTGGAACGCGGCGACATCATCACTTCGGACGGAGAAGTGATCGCTACGAGCACCACGGACGAAAACGGCGAGACGAAGCGTAGTTATCCCCACGGCAATATGTTTGCACACGTGACCGGTTATGATGCTCACGGAAAAGCCGGCCTCGAGCTGTCCGGAAACTTCTATATGCTTCGGACGCATATCCAGGTATTCGAACGTGTGATGAAAGAACTTGCGGACGAGAAAAACCGCGGTGACAATATCGTTACCACAGTTCGTTATGATTTACAGTCAAGAGCTTACAATGCATTTGGAGATGTTAGGGGTGCGGCTATCGCCATCGAACCTTCCACCGGCAAAATTCTCTGCATGGTTTCAAAACCCGACTTCGACCCGAACGAGATCGATGCCGTATGGGATTACATGCAAACGGAAGAGGGGGCGGAAAGTTCCATTTTGCTTAACCGCGCAACCCAAGGGTACTATGCCCCCGGATCTACTTTTAAGGTGGTAACCCTGCTTGAGTACATGCGTGAGCATCCGAACGATTACGAAAACTACAGTTACTACTGTGAGTCGGACGGTACATTTAACGACGTCTATATCCACTGTTACGGTGATACGGCGCACGGGGAGGAAAGCCTCAAGGATTCTCTTGCCTACTCCTGCAACGCCTCTTTTGCGAATATCGGTGTGGGGCTTAACAAAGCATCTTACAGGAAAACCGCCGAGGAGCTTTTGTTTAACAAGGAGCTTCCCTACGACGGCACCTATGTGAAATCCTCCTTTACGATCGACGAAAACAGTCCGGATTATGAGATTCCCCAGACTGCCATTGGCCAGGGTCAGGCTCTTCTCATAGGTCATGTCGAAGGGCACGCTGACGTCGGTCTCCACGATGCCGTCCCGGTCCTCGGTGAGGATCGTGCCGGTGAAG
>CAMOHF010000127.1 GCA_946614685.1 uncultured Clostridia bacterium
AGCTCGATGTCAGCTTCCTCAGTGGGAACGAACTCGTGGAGAGGGGGATCCAGGAAACGGATGGTAACAGGGTTGCCTTCCAGAGCCTCATACAGAGCCTTGAAGTCGCCCTGCTGATAAGGAAGGATCTTGTCCAGAGCCTTCTCTCTCTCTTCTACGGTATCAGCGCAGATCATCTCGCGGAATGCAGCGATTCTGTCTGCCTCAAAGAACATGTGCTCGGTACGGCACAGACCGATGCCTTCTGCACCCAGCTCGCGAGCCTTCTTAGCATCAGCGGGGGTATCGGCATTGGTACGAACCTTCAGCTTGCGATACTTGTCAGCCCAAGCCATTACACGGCCAAACTCGCCGGCGATGGTAGCGTCAACGGTAGCGATCTCGCCTTCGTAGATGTTACCGGTGGTTCC
This sequence comes from uncultured Clostridia bacterium, assembly GCA_946614685.1. GTDB lineage: Bacteria > Bacillota > Clostridia > Lachnospirales > Lachnospiraceae > Coprococcus_C. The sequence continues at coordinate 411 of CAMOHF010000127.1, forward strand.
GTCGATGGAGATCCAGTCTCCCTCAACGAAGGTCTTGCCACCCAGAGTGAACTTCTTGTTCTCCTCATCCATGTTGATGTCGCCGCATCCGGAAACGCAGCAGCTTCCCATACCACGTGCAACAACGGCAGCGTGAGAAGTCATACCACCACGAACGGTCAGGATACCCTGAGCAACCTTCATACCGGTGATATCTTCGGGAGAGGTCTCCAGACGGACCAGAACGACCTTCTCTCCTTTTGCAGCCCATGCTTCAGCATCCTCTGCGGTGAAGACAACCTTACCGGTTGCAGCTCCGGGAGATGCGCCAAGGCCCTTTCCAAGAGGGGTAGCAGCCTTCAGAGCAGCTGCGTCGAACTGAGGGTGAAGCAGGGTGTCCAGGTTACGAGGATCGATCATTGCAACTGCTTCCTGCTCGGTCTTGTGGCCCTCATCTACCAGATCGCAAGCGATCTTCAGAGCAGCCTGTGCGGTTCTCTTTCCGTTACGGCACTGCAGCATGTAGAGCTTCTTGTTCTCAACGGTGAACTCCATATCCTGCATGTCGTGATAGTGGTTCTCCAGGGTCTCGCAAACCTTGATGAACTCTGCGTATGCTTCGGGGAACTCCTTCTCCATCTGTGCGATGGGCATGGGAGTACGAACACCTGCCACAACGTCCTCGCCCTGAGCGTTGATCAGGAACTCACCCATGAGCTTCTTCTCGCCGGTAGCGGGATCTCTGGTGAATGCAACGCCGGTGCCGGACTCGTTGTTCAGGTTACCGAATACCATGGGCATAACGTTGACTGCGGTACCCCAGGAATAAGGGATATCGTTGTCACGACGGTATACATTTGCACGAGGGTTGTCCCATGAACGGAACACTGCCTCGATAGCCAGCTTCAGCTGCTCTACGGGATCGGAAGGGAAGTCCTTGCCAAGCTGCTTCTTGTACTCTGCCTTGAACTGCTCAGCCAGTTCCTTCAGATCTGCAGCGGTCAGATCGACGTCAAACTTAACGCCCTTCTTCTCCTTCATCTGGTCGATGAGCTGCTCGAAATACTTCTTACCTACTTCCATAACGACATCAGAGAACATCTGAATGAAACGTCTGTAGGAGTCATATACGAAACGCTCGAAAGCAGGATCAGGGTTACCTGCGATCATAGCTGCTACTACCTCGTCATTAAGACCGAGATTCAAAATGGTATCCATCATACCGGGCATGGATGCTCTCGCACCTGAACGTACGGAAACAAGAAGAGGATTCTTTAAGTCGCCGAACTTCTTACCGTTGATCTCCTCCATCTTGGCAACACCTTCCATCGCCTGTGCCATGATTTCGTCGTTGATCTTTCTGCCATCCTCATAATACTGAGTACATGCCTCAGTTGTGATGGTGAAGCCCTGCGGCACCGGAAGGCCGATAGAAGTCATCTCTGCAAGGTTTGCACCCTTACCGCCTAAGAGATTTCTCATGGTCATGTCGCCTTCGCTGAACATATACACCCATTTGTTTGCCATTGTTTGTACCTCCTGATTTTCTTTTATCTTCGCGTGAGACCAAATGGCGGGTCTCACATGCGCTATCCAAAATTATAACACATCGGATATTATTATGAAAGCAAATTTTATCCTAGTAGTAGAGTTTTTTCTCGAAGTATTCCTTGAGATCTTCGATCTTTACTCTCTCCTGCTCCATACTGTCACGATCACGTACTGTAACCGCGCCGTCCGTCTCGGAATCAAAGTCATAAGTTACGCAGAACGGTGTTCCGATCTCATCCTGTCTTCTGTAACGTTTACCGATGTTGCCTCTGTCATCAAACTCGCAGTTCCAGTACTTGGAAAGCTCCGCATATACCTTCTCGGCACCCTCGTCAAGTTTCTTGGAAAGCGGAAGCACACCGATCTTTACGGGAGCAAGTGCGGGATGGAAACGAAGCACGGTACGCATATCGCCGCCGGGAAGTTCCTCCTCGTCATAAGCCTCGCAAAGGAAGGCAAGAACCACGCGGTCAGCACCGAGCGAAGGCTCGATAACGTAAGGAATGTACTTCTCCTTGGATTCATCGTCAAAGTACTCCATCGGCTCGCCGGATGTATTCTGGTGCTGTGTCAGATCGTAGTCGGTACGATCCGCAATTCCCCAGAGCTCGCCCCAGTCGGTGAAGGGGAACGCGTACTCGATATCGGTGGTCGCATTGCTGTAGAAGGAAAGCTCTTCCTTGTCATGATCGCGGAGTCTTAAGTTCTCAGCCTTGATGCCGAGGTCTAAAAGCCACTGGTAGCAGAAGTTTCTCCAGTATTCAAACCACTCAAGATCCGTGCCGGGCTTGCAGAAGAACTCAAGTTCCATCTGCTCGAACTCTCTTGTACGGAATGTAAAGTTGCCCGGTGTGATCTCGTTACGGAAGGACTTGCCGACCTGTCCGATACCGAAGGGTACTTTCTTTCTTGAAGTTCTCTGAACATTTTTGAAGTTAACGAAGATACCCTGTGCAGTCTCGGGGCGAAGATATACGGTATTCTTCGCATCCTCGGTCACACCCTGGAAGGTCTTGAACATCAGATTGAACTGACGGATATCCGTAAAGTTGTGCTTTCCGCAGGACGGGCAGGGAATCTTGTGCTCGTCGATGAATTTCTTCATATCTTCATTGGACCATCCATCCACGGAGCCTTCTAAAGCAATGCCGTTCTCGGATGCAAAATCCTCGATCAGATTGTCCGCGCGGAAACGCTCGTTACACTCGCGGCAATCCATCAAAGGATCCGAAAAGCTGCCCAAGTGTCCGGATGCCACCCATGTCTGGGGGTTCATCAGGATCGCACAGTCAACGCCTACATTGTAGGGATTCTCCTGGATGAACTTTTTCCACCAGGCACGCTTAACGTTGTTCTTGAACTCCACGCCGAGATTACCGTAATCCCAGGTGTTGGCAAGACCGCCGTAGATCTCGGAGCCCGGATAGATGAAGCCTCTTGACTTTGCGAGTGCTTCGATTTTGTCCATTGTTTTTTCCATGTTATTTCCTCACTTTCTTCTGCCACCGGAGTGTGGCGAATTTGGTCCGCATCCAAAATGCGGACAGCACGTATGATACTATAATCCCTTGAGGATTTCAAGGGAATTAAACTGCCTTCCCACATATCTTCCCCGAAAGTCTTCCACAACTGCGGAAAGCTCCGCTTCCGCCTCTTCCCTAAGGTTGAAGGAAAAGAGTTTTTCGAAAGAACTCGCCGCAATATAGGAAAGTGTATAAATCACCGTTTCGGAAAGCCTTCTTCCGCCCGGCGTCTTCTTTTCACAATCATCACAAAGCATGCCGCCCTTTTCGCCGTGGTAAAATGGCGCCTTCTTAGCCCCGCATATCACACAGCGGTCCGCATAAAGTCCCTGCCCTTCAAGCGCCATCAGCCGAAGTTCATATATGTTTTTGATAAGCGAAAGAGACTGATGCCCTGCGATCAGCGCCTTTAGGGCCGTGTAAAGGAGGTTTAAGTGGTTGACGCAAAAATCTCCCTCCCTCGTGTAATAGGACATAAACTCGCAAAAGTAAGCGGCGTAACAGAGTTTTTCGATGTCTGCCTCAAGCTCGGAAAAACGTTCCGTGATCTCCGCTTTTATAAGCGTGTAGGAGTCCCTCCCCGGCCGTACCGTGAAACTGCCCATAGCATAGGATCTCGTCGCAGCAAGAAAGCGGCTGTTCATCCGTCTTGCGCCGTTGGCGAAGACGGTGATCTTGCCGCGTTCTTTGGTGAGTATCACCAGTCGTCTGTCGTATTCTTTTAGATCCGAACCGTACAGGACAATTCCTGTCACGATCTCCTCTTCATACATAGACTACTCGTCCTCATGATAGCCGAAGTTCTTAAGAAGTGTGTCACTGTCTCTCCAGTTCTTCTTGACCTTCACCCATAGTTTCAGATTCACCTTAAGACCGAGCAGTGCTTCGATGCTCTTTCGCGCACCCGTACCGATCTTTTTTAACATAGCACCCTGTTTGCCGATAATAATGCCCTTGTGGCTGTCCCGTTCACAGATAATGGTGGCATCGATATCACAAAGCCTGCCGTCCGGACGTTCCTTCATCCGATCGATCACGACCGCAATTCCGTGCGGGATCTCGGCATCAAGCAATCGAAGTGCCTGCTCCCTTACCATCTCCGCCGCAATCTGTCGCTCCGGCTGATCCGTAAGTGTATCCGGGTCGAAGTACATCGGTCCCTTGGGCATCTCCTGCTTCAAGACGGAAAGAAGTGTATTTGTATTGTCATCCTTTAACGCGGATACCGGA
>CAMOHF010000128.1 GCA_946614685.1 uncultured Clostridia bacterium
CCCGTACCGCCGATGATACCGAGGGTTTCGCCACGCTCCACCCGAAAGGATACGTCCTCGATCGCAGGCGCTCCGCTTCCGCTGTAGGAAAATGTCACATGGTTAAACTCAATCGCGGGGGCATCGTCAGAGGGCGTAAGATCCCCACGCTCTTCATCGGGGAACTGCTGGGAACTTGTCACGGACAAGACATCCGCTACACGCTTTCCGCATGCGATGGCCTTGGTCTCCGTGATGATCAGATTCGCAAGCTTCACCAGTTCGACCAGAATCTGTGACATATAATTGACCAAGGCATAGACCTCTCCCTGCTTTAAGATCCCCAGATCCACCTGCTTGCCGCCCACCCAGATGATGACGGCGATCGACAGATTGATCACGACGTAGGTCATGGGATTTAACAAAGATGTGATCCTGCCGACAAAAAGCTGACGTTTTGTAAGTACCTCCGTCTCGCGGGCGAATTCCTCTTTCTCGCGATCCTCCTGTCCAAAGGCACGGATAACCCTTGAGCCCGCCAGGTTCTCTCTTGTTTTTTGAAGTACACGGTCCGTATGTCCCTGCACATCTTTATAAAGCGGAATGGATACAAGCATGATCGTAAATACGATGACCGTAAGAATCGGAAGTGCGATCAGGAACACGCGTCCCACGCGGTGATCCACCTGCCATGCCATAAAGGTTGCGCCGAGCACGATGAATGGAGAACGCATAAACAAGCGAAGGAAGAGATTCACTCCCGTCTGCATCTGGTTGACATCGCCCGTCATTCGTGTGATCAGCGTCGCACTTCCGAGTCGGTCAAGTTCCGTATAAGACAGTGTTTCGATGTGCGAAAAGAGATCTCTTCTCAGGTTCGCACCGAAGTGCATGGCGCATCTGGCCGAAAAATACTGCGCCGTAACGGAGCAGGTAAGTCCGATCAGGCCGAGTGCGATCATCAGAAGGCCCATCCGAAGGATGTAACCCCTGTCTCCGCCGCCGATGCCTCGATTGATGATTCCTGCCATCACAAGCGGGATCAGAAGCTCAAAGGCAGCTTCAAGCATCTTAAAGAGCGGTGCAAGGATTGCTCTTAATCTATCCTGTTTTAAATAACGTGTGAAGATTTTCATGATTGACGAACGCCTCCGACATCCGATACAATAAGACCGAAGTAATTATGAAACGAGGTATCTGTTATGGGTATGACAAATCCCGAGGAAGAAGACAAGGTCACACTGACACTTGACGACGGCTCCACGGTAAACTGTGATGTAATCGCCATCTTTCCCGTACAGGGCAAGGACTATATCGCACTCCTGCCCGATCGTGTGATCGACGGATATGAGGAGGACGATGTCTTTCTGTATCGTTACAAGGAGCTTTCCGGCGATGACATCGAGCTCACGCCGCTTGACGATGATGAAGAATACGAGATCGTCGCCGACGCATTTGACGAGTTGCTCGACGAAGAAGAATTCAACGAACTCTCATAGTCAGAAAAAAGCAGCATCATGCGATGCCGCTTTTTTTATGCTGCTTAGGCGTTGGCGCCACAGCACTTCTTGTATTTCTTTCCGCTTCCGCAAGGACAGGGATCGTTTCTTCCTACCTTGGGCGGCTTCACGATCGTGTGTGAAGACTTCTCTGTCTTATAGAGTTCCTTCTGCTTCTCTTTGGAGAGGATGGCGTCCCACTCGGGAAGTGTATAAAGCCACTCCGCATTGCATCCCACCATGTTCATATAGAGCTTGTCGGGATCAAAGTCGAGGGATACCTCGCTGTCCTCCGTGATCTCCTCTAAGTTGTTGGAGGAAAGAAGGCTGTCATCGATACCGTCCAAAAAACCGATCATAAGCTCGGTGGTCATATCATACTTCTCTGCAAGCTCCTTCACGGTGCCTGTAACCACAGTCTTCGGATCAGCGAGAAGCTGCTCGTAAACTGCCTTTTCCTTCTGGAAGTAATTCAGCCAAAACTGCTTGCCTTCCGGTGTTCTATCATCCAGACCGTATGCGTGGTCTCTCCAATCTTTAAGTAAACCCATGGTTCTTATCTCCTTGTCAGTTATTCTTACGTAGTATAGCAGAATTGCACTTGAATCGCAAGCGTGAATTGCCTGCTTTTAAAAGCCAAACATATTCCTAAAATCCTTCGACAACACCTACGGAAATCATCCGGTTACACGCAGCAAAAAGGTCTGTTCCGGGGCTTCCGTTCCAGTTTCTTCCAGCGACCAGTCGGTAGGTCTTCGTACCGTCCGCGTCCTCCTCTTCTTCATAAGCATCCCTGTAAAAGGGATCATAGGATATCTTGCAGTCCCAAAGGATTCCCCCGCACTCGGACAGATCGCAGGAAGGGAAATTGACATTCCAGATGCGGTTTTTGGAGAGCGGCTTCTGTATGCATTCGTCAAGGATCCGGTCGATGTAAGCCCTTGTTACTTCATCCTGCTCCTCGTCGTTCTGTGAAAATGCAATGGCAGGCACACCGAGACATGTGGCCTCGAGTGCGGATCCGACCGTTGCCGAATAGGCGATATCCGCACTGATGTTGTAGCCCCGGTTGATACCGGTGAGCACCAGATCAGGCTTTTCATGAAGCAGCTTTAAGATGCCGACTCTTACGGCGTCGACCGGTGAGCGGTCACAGGCGTAAGCTGTAACACCGGGTACAGGAAAGTCGTAAGGTGTAAGGCGTACCGGTTCGGTAAATGTATAGCTCCTCGACATGGCGCTTCTGCCCCCGTCGGGAGCGACCACATATACTTCTCCGATCTTTTTCGCCGTTTCCGCAAGCAGTCTGATCCCGCGGGAATCGATTCCGTCATCATTCGTGATCAGTATTCTCATCGCTTACCTCTTTTTCTTCATCGACGTCTTCCGGCGCTTCGTCTGTTTCAGTCACAGTGCCCATCATCTTCGCATACTTCTCATCATAGTTGTCGGAAAGCAGTCGTCCGATCCACAGGAAGGCGTAGATCAGTACGGGCATGACCATCATCAGATAGATGCATCCCATAAAATACTTGCTACCCATGATCCCTGTCACGATCACAGCGACGATCATGGCGATGATAAGTACGACCGAGATCACTGCCATCACACGCAGGATGGGCTTTTTCCGAAGTTTTTCGTAGAATCTTGTATCCTGTTCCATCATACTCACCTATACAAATACATCATTCAGGGTTCGAACCCGGTTCTTGGTATCGTTGACAACCGTAACGCTGTCTCCCTCCCTGATACAGTTTTCTCCGCGGGGAAGGACCAGTTCTCCACCTCTTACGATGGAGATGACGAGGGAATTCTTCCGCATATTCACGGACGCGTCCTTAAAGGGAACACCGAGCTTCTTGAATCCGGCATTCGCGGTAAAAAGAAGCAGCTCCGCCTTGCCCGATGCTATAGACATGTAGCGCTCGATTTCATTGGAATCCTCGCTGATCTCGATATCGCGCACAAATTTCATAATCTTTCCGACAGCGATCTCCGCATGAGAGAGCGTGATGTCCAGATTCACCTTATGCAAAAGCGGCAGGTTGCCCGTGGAATTGATACGCGTCAGAATAGACGGTACATTTTGTGACCATGCGTACATGCTTGTGATCACATTGGTGGCATCCTCATCCGTCAAAGACAGGAAGGCGTCCGTCTTTCCGATCTTTTCATGTTCCAATATCTCATCCATCTCTCCGTCACCTAAAGATACATGGATGGACGGATAGGCTTCCATCAGTTCGCGACAGCGGCCCAGATTCTCCTCGATCACGGTGATATCCTTCTTTTCGGGAAGCAGCATATCCACCAGATACTTGGTTGTGGCACCGCCGCCCATGATCATCACACGCTTGGCTGCATTTCTCACCACACCGATCCTTTGAAGCAGCGGCAGGATCTGTGTATCCCAGCCGACCAGTCCGAGGCGGTCTCCCTCCCGGATCACAAAGTCTCCCTTCGGGATAACAACCTTGCCGTCCCGAAGGACAAACGAGATCACGATATCCGCATGAAGCTTGCGCTTGATCTCGGCGACGCTCTTTCCGGCAAGCGGCGAATCGTGAATCACGGCCAGCGTGATCATGCCGGTCTTTTCAACAAATGCGCCCTCGGACTTGACATAGTTCGGAAATCCGATGGAGCTTGCCGCAAGTTCAGCCATGGCATAGCTGGGGTTTAATATGTAATCAATGTTATACTCTTTCTCTATCTCCTTGCGCTTTCCTGCAAAATCAGGCTGTTCCACCCTGGCCACGGTGTGAAGCGTACCGACGGTTCTTGCCTCCACGCAGTTTAATATGTTGATCTCATCCACCGGCGTTACGGCGATCATCACATCCGCAGAGTCCGCACCCGCGGCAAGCAGCGTCTCCTTGGACGCACCGCTTCCGACGATGCCGTTCACGTTGTATCTGTCCGTAATCTTGTCGACAAGATCCTTTTGCTTATCGATCACCGTTACGTCATAACCGTTCTGCGTAAGCGCCTTCACCAGGGCGGTTCCGACCCTGCCGCATCCTACAATGATAATCTTCATAGGCTAAACCCTCTCTGTTCTGCTCTTCTTCATACGATCCGATTTGTGCTTCTCGATTGCAAGATAAACCCGCTTTACCGTGAGTCCCTGCACAAGTACGGTGAAGAAGATGGTCGCATAGGTTACATT
>CAMOHF010000129.1 GCA_946614685.1 uncultured Clostridia bacterium
GGGCCGGCGTCGCCGGAGTGAGGACCGATAGACAAAACAACGGCGTAGCAGGTGCCCGCAAAGAAGAGAAAAAAGATAGTGCGGTAAAGGAAGAGAAAAAATTAGAACAACAAACGATTAAAAAAATAAAAGACAATGAAATCCCGTTAGCTGAGCTGCCGGCTGATAACCATGAAGAAATAAGTATTCTGTGGCTATGGATCTCGGTGCTGGCAGGTGTTGCTGCGGCCGGCGCTGGATTGACTGTCTTTCACCATGGAAAAAAAATATCTTATAAGTATAAGAAATAACCTGTTACTTTTCCTACTTGACAAATTACACACTGCTAACTACAATACAATCTAAGATCATAGAAGGCTGTGACGAGAAGAGTAAGATCGAGACGACCTACAGAGAGACATACATTTGCTGAGAGTATGTCAGGATACGACGATCCGAAGACCACCTCCGAGCCGCCGGCGATGAGTCGGCCGTAGGACTACGATACAGTCAAATCAAGGTGCCCCGCCGCTTGGATGGGGAACCGGGGTGGAACCGCGAGCAATCGTCCCCGGCGTACGTTATGTACGCCGGGTTTTTTATTCTAAGAAGGGAGAATTATCATGATCATTACATTAAAAGACGGATCTACAAAATCTTATGATGCGCCGATGTCAGCCATCGATATCGCAAAGGATATCAGCGAAGGTCTTGCGCGCGTTGCATGTGTTGCGGAGGTGAACGGCGAGGTTGTCGACCTGCGCACGGTGATTGATTCCGACGCCACTTTAAACATCTTAACCTTCGATGACCCCGAAGGAAAGAAGGCTTTCTGGCATACCACGGCTCACGTGCTCGCACAGGCGGTGAAGCACCTGTATCCGGATGCAAAATGTACCATCGGACCGGCCATCGACAACGGATTCTACTACGACTTTGATATGCCCTCTCTCGGAAGAGATGAGCTTGATAAGATCGAGGCAGAGATGAAGAAGATCGTAAAGCAGGGTGATCCCGTGGAGCGTTTCACACTCTCCCGTCCGGAGGCTATCAAGTTGATGGAGGAGAAGGGTGAGACCTACAAGGTGGAGCTGATCAACGATCTGCCCGAGGATGCAGAGCTGTCCTTCTACACACAGGGCGATTTTACAGACCTCTGTGCCGGACCGCACCTGATGCACACCAAGGCGGTCAAATTCTTCAAACTGACATCCTCTTCCGCAGCTTACTGGAGAGGTGATGCCAACAGAGAAACACTGACGCGTATCTACGGAACCGCATACACCAAGAAGGCGGACTTAGAGGAGCGTCTTGCTTACTTAGAGACCATCAAGCAAAGAGATCACAACAAGCTCGGCCGTGATATGGAACTGTTTACCACAGTAGATGTGATCGGTCAGGGACTTCCGCTCTTCATGCCGAAGGGTACCAAGATCATCCAGACCCTCCAGCGCTGGATCGAGGACCTGGAGGATTACGAGTGGGGATATGTGCGTACCAGAACGCCGCTGATGGCAAAGTCCAATCTGTACAAGCTTTCCGATCACTGGTTCCACTATAAGGACGGCATGTTTGTATTAAACGATGACCTGATGAGCGAGGAGGACGCCAAGGAAGACCAGAAGCTCTACAACGATACAGACGTAGCTATGAAGAATGCGCAGGAGCATGTATATGCCGACAAGGACGGCCGTGAGGTTATGGCGCTCCGTCCCATGACATGCCCCTTCCAGTACTTTGTCTATAAGGCAAAGCAGCACAGCTACAGGGATCTTCCCTATCGTATGGGTGAGACCTCCACACTCTTCAGAAACGAGGATTCCGGCGAGATGCACGGACTGACACGTGTCAGACAGTTTACCATCTCCGAGGGACATCTGATTTGTACACCCGAGCAGATTGCCGATGAGTTCAAGAACTGCGTGAAGCTTGCAAAGTACTGTCTTACAACTCTGGGCCTTGAGAACGAGGTGACCTACCGCATGAGTAAGTGGGATCCCGAGAATCCGGGCAAGTACCTCGGTACCGCAGAGGACTGGGACCACGTGCAGAATGCCATGAGAGAAATCCTCGACGATATCGGACTGGATTACACGGAGGAAGCCGGCGAAGCTGCTTTCTACGGACCGAAGCTTGATATCCAGGCAAAGAATGTGTACGGCAAGGAAGATACCATGATCACCATTCAGCTCGACATGTTCTTAGCCGAGCGCTACGATATGTATTATATCGATGCCAACGGCGAAAAGAAGCGTCCCTACATCATCCACAGAACTTCCATGGGATGCTACGAGCGTACACTTGCATGGCTGATCGAATACTACAACGGTGCGCTTCCTACCTGGCTGATGCCCGAGCAGGTTCGTATCCTTCCCATCTCCGATAAGTATCTTGATTATGCCGAGACCCTTAGAAAGGAGCTTCGTAAGCATGACATCAAGGTTGAGGTGGATTCCCGTTCCGAGAAGATCGGATACAAGATCCGTGAGGCGCGCATGAACAAGCTTCCCTACATGCTGATCGTGGGCGAGAAAGAAGCAACGGAAGGAAATGTATCCGTCCGCGGAAGAGGCGACGACGGAGACCTCGGATCCATGTCCTTGGATGCATTTATCGAGATGATCACCGAGGAAATCAGTGAAAAAAAACATAACTAAATTATAAAAAGGTGGATTTTCCGTCCTAAATGTGGTAAAATTCCTCTATACATGTTGTCAATTCACGATGTAAATCAAAAGAGAGGAGAAAAACACATGAATTGTCCTACTTGTGGAGCAGATTTACCTGATGGAACAGCGGTATGCCCGATCTGTGGCGCAGCGCTTGCACCCGCTACAAACAGCGTAAACAATGCACTTTTTAATCAGGCACCCGTTAACACATCTACCGTAACAGCTAAGAAGGGCGGCGCAGGAGCAACTGTTGGTATCATCGCCGGCATCGTTGCCGTACTTGCAATCGCATTTGCAGTATGCTGGTTCGTACTTGGCTGGAAATACAACGGAACATATCAGTTTGATTCCGCATCCATGTACGGTGAGACTTACTCAGCTGCCGACCTTGAGTCTATGGCTGGTCAGTCCCTCAACATGACACTGAAGGTTTCCTTCGGTAAGTGTACACTTGATGCAGATGCACTTGGTTACACAGGTTCCGGTAGCGCAAAGATCCGTTTCAAGGGTGACAAGGTTACTTTCATCGACGGAAGTGAAGAGATGGAAGGAACTTATGACAAGTCTACCAAGACAATTTCACTTGAAGCCAACGGCGTTACGATGTACTTCAAAAAGAAATAAGAACCACTAAAAAAGCTGTCCGCATTGCGGGCAGCTTTTTTGATGCCTTGCTTTATCGCTCGTGGCGACGTGCCATCGGAATAGAGATGGCGTATGTGATGAGTCCGATCAGATACATATAGAACCCTTCGCCACGTCCGCCTCTGGCACCGGCTGAATTCTTCGCGAATTCTCCGTGCGTTCTGCAGGCGGTTGCGTAACTCTCGTTCTTGAACAGAAGGAAGAGAATCACTGCGAGTATGATCCAGGGGATCAGCTTCACGACGATGTTGCCTTCGAACTTTCGAAGCGGCTTGATCTCTGCCGATGCCGATAGGCACAGCATGAAGAATGCTCCGATAAGTACCAGGATTGCCGCCGGTATGGCCCACTTGATACCCAGGGCCTCGATCTTACTGTCCAAAGGAAGCTTGGAGCCGTTCATACCGATCTCAAAGAGATTGCCTTTCTTTTCGAGTACTGAGGAATAGATCCATCGGATGAAAGGTGACAGGTATACAAGCATCGCCCCGACCAGTGCCAGAATATAATCCGGTCTGGACGAAAGCTTTTTGACGTATCCCGGGATGTCTATGAAGGGACCGATCAGACGTCTGTCTTCCGCGGCCGCGGCTGCTTCCTCGGGCGTTTGACCGAGTGCATTCGTGTAGCGGACTTTTTTGGTCTTGATCTGATCCTTGCTTAAGACCACAGGTTCCTCTAAGGGAGCACTGCATTCCGGGCAATATTGAAGTCCGTCTTCGACTTCCTTGCCGCAATTATTGCAAATCATCGAATTCCCCCTAAGAATCTTTAGAGTTTAATCTTCTCGTCTAAGTTGATGCCGACCAGCTTAAGTACTGCAGGGCAGATAGCAACGATGATGGCTAAAAGACCGATCAACCAGCCTGCTCCCATATGTGCGAGTCCGCCAAGAGAGTTCTTGCTGATCTCGCCCTTGATCGCAAGGAAGCTGATCAGATGGAACAGGAATGCCACGCCGGGTACCACAAGATCGGGTACGGGAACCTTGGCAAGAAGCTGCTTTACAGGCTGTAAAGCGGGGATGAAGTTCGCAAGTCTCATCAGAGCGAGTGCTGCTGCAACTACCAGGAAGATCAGACTGGAAAGAACATAGAGTCCGCCACCCATCTTCCAAAGATTCTCAGATACCTTCATACCGAATGCGCTGACAGTACACCAGCTCATAAAAGGTGAAAGCAAAAGGAAAAATGCACCGACAAGCACAATAATGTCGGAAATTCCAATCTTGCCTGTGCCCATAGCTGCAGGCATTGCATAACCGCCCATCGGCTGCTGGGGCTGGATCGGCTGTCCGTATACAGGCTGCTGGGGCTGCATCGGCTGAGGACCTCCCATCGGCTGACCCGG
>CAMOHF010000130.1 GCA_946614685.1 uncultured Clostridia bacterium
AAATTCTGCAGCGTGATCTGAATGGGATCATAGAGCCTTGCCACCAGCATCAAAAACATGAAGAAGGTAAGCAATGAGATCTCACCCTTGGCAAAGAGCGCACCTCCCACAACAGCTGTGGTTCCGATTCCGATCTTTAAGATGATGGCTGCCGAATTGACATAGACCGCCATCTTCAACTCCGTAAAGAGGGCCATCTTCTCCACGTTTCGGATCTTTCCTTCCAGTTCGTCCATATATCTGCCTTCGGCGTTGTTGGCCCGAAGATCGCGGATGGATTCAAGGCACTCCTGTATGCCGTCCGTCATGGTAAGCTTGACGGCCGCATTCTTTCTGACCGCATTTTTCTCGGCGCCGGAGCAGGTAAGTATAATGACAAAGGCCACCGGGATGACCCAGAAACTTGCAAGCACCATTCTCCAATCAAAGGCAAAGAAGAGACTCACACCCACGATGAATACGGAGATCAGCGCACCGATCATCTCGGGAATCCAGTGGCTCGAAGCCGTCTCGATCTGCGCACAGTCTCCCATAATATGATTCGTAAGATCCGACAGATTCTTCTTCCCGAAGTAGGAAAGCGGGAGCTTTCGAAGTTTTTCCGCAATGGAAGTACGTCTCACACCGCTTTCCCGATAGGTTGTCAAAAAGGTTGCGTTGTACTGTATAAAATTGGTAACTGCGATCAATATAAGCACCACCACGGATGCAACGGCATAGAACCCTTTGCGGTCCGATGTCAGTGTCCCCTCAAGCAGGTCCTTGATCAGGCAGTATAAGATGCCCGCAGGCATCATCAGGATGATGTTGGTCAGTGCCACGCAGAGGCAGGCTCTGATCATATCCTTGGCGCCTCTCGTCGAAAGCGCATATTTGTGTTTCAGTCTCTCTACCATCTTATGCACCTACCTTCCAGTTAATCGATCTTGAATACTCGTCAAACAGCTTCCGGTACAGTCCGCCGCTTTGCATCAGCTCATCGTGTGTTCCGCTTTCCACGCACTGTCCGTCATCGCAGACGTAGATCCTGTCTGCGTGCACCACCGTGCTTAATCTGTGTGCGATCATGATCACCGTCTTGTCCTTGGACAGTTCGTCAAACGCTGCCTGCACCCTGGACTCATTATCCGGATCGGCAAATGCGGTGGCCTCGTCCAGAATCAGAATCGGGGCGTCCTTAAGCACCGCTCTTGCGATGGTGATTCTCTGCTGTTCGCCTCCCGACAGGTAAGTGCCCTTCTCTCCGATCACGGTGTGAATGCCGTTCGGAAGCTTCTCGATGATATCCGTGCACTGCGCTTTCTTCAAGGCGTCCATCACCTCTGCCTCGGTCGCATCCGGTTTTGCCATACGCACATTTTCAAGTATGGACTTTTTGATCAGTCTGCTGTCCTGAAATACAAAGGATACCTGACGCATCAGTTCCTCCGAAGGCAGATCTTTGACATTGACACCTCCGATCAATATCTCACCTTCGCTTACGTCAAAGAATCTTACGATCAGTTCGGCAAGCGTCGTCTTTCCGGAGCCCGAAGGTCCGACGATCGCCACATGCTCTCCCGGCTCAATCCGAAGCGACACATGCTTCACCGCATCCCGAAGCGCATCCTTGTATCTGTAGGTGACATCCCGGAGCTCCACGCTGTGATCCGCGGGGACCTTGCCCGTGTTGCGATTCTCCAGCGGTTCGATCTCCATAATGGACTCCACGCGTCTTAACGCATCGATCAGCGTCATCTCCGCCTCACCCGAGTAAGCCACCTTGGTAAGCGCCACGGTGATGAGCGGTGTCACGATAATGTAGTACATGATGTTTAAGATCAATCCCGCCGTAACGCCGTCCTTCGAAAAGAGAAACGCGGCAATCACGATAAATGCAAAGATCGCATTGATGCATGTCATAAAGGCCGTCATGGGCCATCTTAAGATCAGTGTGTAATCCGTGGTCCATTTTCCGAAACCGTCAATCGCACTCTTGAATCTCTTGAACGAGTGCACCGTCTGTCCAAAGGTTTTCACGACGGGAATTCCTCTGACATACTCCGTTGCCTCGGAACTCATGGTGTCGAGCGCATTCTGGTATTCCTTCATCTTCTCCTGCATTCCCTTACCCATCATGGTCATCATGCAGGCAAATCCGATCAATGCGGGGATCATGCATAAAAGTCCGATCTTCCAGTCAAATGCAAAGACCAGGACCAACAGTCCGATCGGTGTGATCGTCGCCACCGCCTTATCCGGGAGCTGGTGTGCGATAAACGTCTCTGTCGCCGCGGTAGAATCATTGACGGTACGTCTGATCTTTCCGGTTCCGTCCTCATCAAAGACGCCCAGCGGAAGGGTAAGTATCCTTCGCATCAGAGAGCTTCGCATATTCGCCTGAACCCTGAAAGCCGCTATGTGCGTACACATGAGTGCCGCGATATATATCAGCAGAGCTGACACCGTCAGAATCACCGCCTGCCATGCATAGTGGCTGATCCGCGAAGTGTCCTCTCCGTTGACCGCAATACTTATGATCTTCCACAGATCATAATACGGGATCAGTACAAGAATCGCACTTAAGGCTGCGATGCATCTGCCCAAAGTAATGAGATGCCTGTGCCCTCCGGCGTACTGTCTGATCAGTTTCATGTGATCGAAATCCATTTTCTTTCCCATTTTCTCTCCTCCTGTAGCATTATGGATTCTATATATCAACCGCCTTTTATCGGCGGATCATATTCGGTTAGTTATCGCTAACCGTCAGGTGATAACCTACGACATTAAAAAAGAGCCATACGGCTCTTTAGTTTAATCCCATGATCCTCATCCATCCCGGCATGAAAAAGTCCCGGACGGTGATCAGGTATTTTTCTATTTTGGTTTCTTCACAGTCATGTATGATCGGTTCAAAACATGCGGTGAGATACGCTGAAAGCAGCATATGCAGTTCATCCTCGTCGATGTCCGCCACCGGGCATCCTTTCTTCTTCATGTATTTGATGGCCTTCAGAAATTCCTTCTGACTCACCATCGCATAATCATGCACAAAATTCTCGTATCCGGTTCCCTTGGAGCAGGTCATCAGAAGCTTGAATTCATCTCGCTTGGGAAGGATCACCTCTCTGATCAGATCGATAAATGTTTCGCCGAAGATGGCATCTTTTTCTATCGTATCGTCCAAGAGGTCATACTTTCGTTCCGTATGACGACGGGTCCACTTTTTAATATCCTCCACCAGCGGTTCCACAAGTGCATTGAACATGGATTCCTTGTCGGCATAGTGTCTGTACAGCCCTGCGGATGTCATCCCCGCGCGTGCTCCTATGCTGCGGATCGAGGCAGCCTCATAGCCCTTCTCAAGGAACTCCTCCTTGATCGCCTTATTCACTCTGATATGACTCAGTGTCTTGTCTCTCGGCATAACGCTCCTCTTTTGTAAGTTATCACTGTTCGCTATCAAAGATTACTATATTTTCTGTTTCCTGTCAATTCTTTTTTACACGAAAAAAGGCGCTTATACGATCAACAAGCGCCTTTGATCACTCATTCTCTTTCTTTTTTCGTATCCATATCGATTAGCGTATAGGTATCCCTGGTCTCTTTGGATTCATATAACGCCTGATCTGCGGTTTTGATCAGCTGATGCACGAGTCCTGTTCCGTATGCACCGCCAAAGCTCATGGTGACTCGAACCTCCGGGCTGCCGTCGATTCTGACATTCCCAAGTTCCGTATTAAGATCTGACAGTTTCTTCTCCAGCGCGCTTTTTGAGATATCAAAAAACACCATCATAAACTCATCACCGCCGTAGCGGAGTACCACATCTCTTTTTCTGACAGAACGGTTCAGGACCTCAGCGACTTTTCGGATCGCCTCATCGCCGCCCTGATGTCCGACCGTATCATTGATGGTTTTGAACAGATCTATATCAGCCATAACCACGGCTTCGCACGGTTCGTAGACGAGCTTATCATCCAGGAACTTTCTGTTGCGAATGCCCGAAAGGGAGTCAATATAAATCTCCGTTTCAAACTCGGATATCTTTCTTTGCTGCGCCAGACTCTGCAGCTTCGCTTCCGTGGTATCCTGACATCCGTAGACAATGTGCGCGATGCTTCCGTCTTCATTCCTGTCGCCGATCATAAAGATTCCGTCAAACCAGCGGCCCGCACTTGAACTGTAGAACTCCATACTGGTCGTACCATGTTCTTCAAGCGCGGCAAGGATCTTGTCCTTGTCCAGCCATGCATATAAGTTTTCGTGGAAACTCTCCGCCACCGATGCAGCCACATTGTTTCTCAAAAACTGCAGCGCATCCGGATCCTTCGGCACCATCTCCACGTACGGATTCGTACTGATCATGCGGTAACTCATATCATTGGCATCTATAAACATTGAAAAATTGAAGACTCTGCCGATAGCCTCGATGATCTTCAGATACTCTTCCAGTTCCTGCTGTGCGGTGATATCACGATAGCACCCCATGTAAATTTCCAGCGAACCGTCATCCGGACGTCGGATAAATCTTCCGGCACCGGTCACCCAAATAATGCTTCCGTCCTTTTTCTGCATGCGATAGGTGGCATGCGTGATATCCGGCAATTCCCGATGAATCCGAACCGAATCCCAAAACAATTTCACTATGGCGTCGCGCTC
>CAMOHF010000131.1 GCA_946614685.1 uncultured Clostridia bacterium
CTTGATCTTGATACCCTCAAGGCGAAGGGAACTTCCCGTTGTACCTGAAGACTCTCCATTCTTCTTCGCAACCTGCTCCCATCCCTTGTTCTGGATGTGAGTGATATAGTTTACTGTTACAGGCTTATATGTCTTTTCTTCAACATGTCCTTTCTTTATCACGGTTTTACAGTCCGTACAGTAAGTATCGCCTGAGTATCCTTCTTTATCTTCTTTCGGAACAACCTTATTGATAATCTTTGTTTCCGGGTGTTTGCATGCACTTCTTGTTACAGTGACAGTTTTCGAGCATGCTGCATCTGTGTAGTTGCCCTTATCTGCACCATTGTAGAGTGCTGTTACAGTTTTCGGAACACCAACCTCAAGAACCACATCCTCATCATCCTCATTCCAGTTCCAACCGGCAGGAAGGGTTACATCTCCGACTTTTTCGGTAAGATAAGCAACCGACAAATTGTCCTTAGGTGCATTTTTAACAGTAGTTGCCTGTTGTATCGTTGCTGTCGTCGTTGCCTGATTACCTGTTGTTGCAACCTTGTAGTTCCCTTTCTTTGCTCCACCAAGTTTAATCGTGGTCGGATCGATGTTAACCGTCCACCCACCGATGGTCGCATTCGCAAATGTTCCCTTCGCAGAAGCAACAGTCACATCATCATTTCCTTTAACACCTGTAAGCGTTGCGTTCGTACAATCAAGTGTTGCCGTATCCGTTTCGTCATAAGACTTATCCGTTGCCGTGATTCCTCCTGTAACAGCAACTTCCGCAGGATTACTGGTAAGTGTAGCTGATCCCTTCTTTTTACCATAACCATCTGCAGTGATTTCGTAGTATACCGTTTTGGGGCTATCACTTACATTTGTAATACTTGGAGACGATGTCAGCGTACAGTTATTCTCAGATGTTCCGTATTTTATGGTTGCACCACTGATCAGGTCGCTCACAGAAACCGAAATCCCATGTGAATTTCCATCATAAGTCACCGTTACATCCTCTGCATCCGCCGTCATGGTGGGTTCTGATAAAGCAACCGGAGCACTCGCATAGTCCGTTTCCATACTGCCATTTACATCCTCGGCAAGAATATAAACGAAGTAATCTGTTCCCCAAGTCAAGTTCGCATAGTTATCCGGTAATTCGAATGTTCCGATTCCACTTTGTGTTGTATCCATTCTTAGGTACGTGTAATTCGGCACTCCCGCCTCGTTCGTGCCTTCAGTCACTACCTTTCCTGCTACATACTCCTGATTTAGGATAAGAACCGACAAACGGTTTACATTTTCACGATCTGTTCCCGAAATGGTGTAAGGTACCGTCACAACATTGCCATATCTAACAACTTCACGGCCTTCCGTCACTGAAAACCCAAGATTCTCATCAAGCAATGTCAATTTATAACAAGCTCCATCTTCTCCTGCCAAGGGAGGATTTGATCCATAGGACGGATCATCTGCGACAAAGGATGTGAAAATAACCGGTGTCAAATCGACATTAAATGCAGGACTCACACCTACATTATCAGCAGTGACACTGCAGCAATCTATCTTTTCGTCAATCGTGTAACCGACCATTCCCCCTCCTACCAATTCTGAATTAGCAGAAGATCGCAACCAACAGTAGTCATATTCCGTATCCTTCTTCTTGATACGGCAGCGCGCATCGTTGTGATTAATATAGTATCCATATGCACTGTTTGAAACATCTTCTACGTCAAGCAAGAAGACATGTTCCCCTGAAAGCGAAACGTAGTTTTTAAACCAGCTTTTCATCATGTCATCAACATGAACACCATCACCTTCGGTTACAAGGGCATGTCCTTCTACAGTACTTGGGGCAATTGCTGATTTTTCAGGTGTAGAAAAAGATGTCGCGTAAAAAGAATCCTCACCCTCATTTAGTTTTGTTTTAATTTCACTACTTGCCCAGTCATTTTTCGAACACCAATTAAACGGTGCTTGATAAAGAATACTGTCGCAATCAAGCAACATGGTTGTACCGCCAAACCTGTCGGTATAAGCATCAAGTACTCGATACTTCACCGGCTGATTATTATACTGTCCATAATAGACGTAGCTTCCCATCCATGGAGATTTTTTATTCTGAGGAACCGCCGGGTCATCAATTGCCCCCGTTCCAAGTCCTGTGATGGTCTTAGTCACTGCCGGATTGTCATTTGCTTTTGCAGTAATCGGTACACTGATACCTGGCACGAGTCCAAGTACCATAGCAAATGTCATCACTCCCGCCACAGCACCGCGAAGCAGCCTCCTCCTAAATGTGCAAAACTCTTTTCGCTTCATCTCTTCCTCCTTCTATCTCTTTCCGCCCTATTCTCTGGAGCTGGATATTTCAACACAAGCCCCATGATACACACCCTCAGATATTTTTTCAAGGCTTATTATCTTCATAATTATAGGCAATAAAAAAGGCCGAAGCCAGACACCTTGCGGAGTCAGGCACCGGCCTTACAGGGTGCGGAATCCTCGTTCTTCTTCAATCACGGGGATGGATTTTACTTCGATGTCGTCGATTTCGATCCAGCGGTCGGATCGCATCTGCGGCAGAAAACGATCGATGGCATCCGCAGTACCCTGCAGTTCCATCTCAACGCTCCCGTCGTAGCAGTTCTTCGCATAACCGGTGAGTCCGTAGGCACGGGCCACATGATACGCCTTGTATCGGAAACCGACGCCCTGAACACGTCCTCTTACGATGTAATGCTTTCGAATCTTCGTCATCGCTACCGCCTCAGTCCTACTGATGCGCCACCTCTACGGGAAGACTCTCCGAACCTTCACTCTCCTGCGCATCATAAAACGCCTTGTAACCATCAGAGTATACCATAGATGCAACAGAAGTTCCATCCGTATGAAGTTCACCGTAGGACTCCATGGAGTCACCGACAAACGCCGCACGGTGACTCTCGTAAGTCGCAACCTCCTTCCTGTCCTGCTTAAGTCCTGCGACAAGACGCAGTGCAAATACAAGAAGCATCACAAGGACTGCGATGGTGAGTAGATCGATCACATAATCCGTCCAGTGCTTCGGACGTAAGTCTTCCGTCTCCTCCTTCCGTGTCTTGTCAGTGGCTGTCATATACTCTCTTCTGATGCGGTCGTTCATGGGGATGATATTCGTAACTGTGCTCATGTGGATTCTCCTTATCTCTAAACATATGTTCGGTCTATGGGTAAAAAAAATATCTATATAATCTCAAAGATGTCATCAATCGGGATCAGTTCCCCGGTCTCCATCACGATCTGACGGAATACGGTATCGATCTTCTTCACGGCGCCGGTCACGTCGACATAGCTGCCGCCGTCCTTCTTCTCATCCGGAAGGAAATAGGTGATCGTAGCGGGCACACCTGTACCTACGGTCTCCCAGAGAAGCTGCAGCTTCGCGTCAAGCTCTTCTTTCCGGTTCTCATCCAACTCCATCTTCCGGTCGGTGAGACGCGCCGTCTCTTCGATGGCCGCAGAATGGCCGCGCAGCGCCGCAAAAGAAGCGAACTGTGCCGCACGCTTCTCCATCGGCATCGCCTTGTGTTTCTTGGAGATCGGTCGTTCCAAATCGATGATATCGCTGTAATCTGTCATGCCTTGTGTCCTCCGATCTGGGCGTTCCGCTCGATGCCCGTGGCACCCTCGCGGAAATTCGTACCCTTTAGGATCGCGTTCTTGCCGTACTTTTTCTTGATGTTGAGGAAGGCTTCCTGCGCCTTGCGCTCACGGTCTAAGGACTGCTCTTCTTCGCTGCGCTGCTTTTCCACTACGCTTTGGTCGGTGAAGAGATCAAACTGCTCGTAAGAGACCTCCTTCGGCTCCGTCCCCTCCGGTATAACGTGATTCGCAACCACGGAGAGTCTGCGGATCAGAAGGTGTGGATCCACGATCCGGTCATAGATCCGAAGCATCGCGTCCGTCATCAGTCGAACGGATGAAGTGTAGCGTCCTAAGTTCTCGGAACCGTGCGCATGCTTGGGAACCTGTCTGCCGTAAAAATCTGTCGTGATCTCACCGCGGTAAGCCTCACGTCTTGCAGGATCCCGAAGATTCTCGATGTCATATCCGACCGTGAGTACCACCTGATCGGTGAGCAGCTTCTTGTCGAGAAGCATCAAGGCCATCGTGTCCGTCATCTCCATAACGATCACCCTGCCTCGATGAAAGTCGTAAGGCTCCTGCAGAACCTGACCCTCTGTCAGACTGCTCGAGAGGGGGATGTAACGAAGCACATCCGCAATCGTACAGGGCTCAACGCCCCATGCGTGATCGATCAAAAGCTCCGCTGCCACGCCGAAGAGCTTGTAAAGCAGGTCCTCGTTCGTGAGGGAACAGCGTGCCACATCACCCATGGTGTACATGCCGAACTCGGCGAGTTTCTTCGCAGTACCGCGTCCCACACGCCAGATGTCCGTGATCGGTCTGTGTCCCCAGAGCTGCTCTCTGTAGGACCGCTCATCAAGCTCTGCGATCCGCACACCGTCCGCATCTGCGGGGATGTGCTTCGCAACCACATCCATCGCCACCTTCGCAAGGTAGAGATTCGTACCGATCCCGGCTGTTGCGGTGATGCCCGTCTGCTCAAGCACGTCGCCGATCATCTTTCTGGCAAGATCGTGCGGTGACAGTCCGTA
>CAMOHF010000132.1 GCA_946614685.1 uncultured Clostridia bacterium
CTGCTGCGCATCCTTCTCACCGAAGTATGCACGATCCGGTCCCACAATGTTGAACAGCTTGGACACGACGGTACATACGCCGCGAAAATGTACGGGTCTCGAGAGTCCGCAGAGTGCCTGCGTCAGTCCCGTCATATCCACGAATGAGCAGAATCCGTCCGTATACATCTCTTCCGGTTCCGGATGAAAGATAACCGATGCGCCTGCTGCCTCGCAGAGACGTGCGTCCGCATCCAGATCTCTCGGATAGCTGGCAAGATCTTCCGTCGGTCCGAACTGCATGGGGTTTACGAATACGGATACCACCACGCGATCATTTTCGGCCACCGCACGGTCGATCAGACTCTTGTGTCCCTCGTGAAGATAGCCCATGGTGGGAACGAGTCCGACGGTTAATCCCTCGGCTCTCCAGGACTTCACTGTTTCTCTTACATCGGAAATGGTTGTTAAGATTTTCATGGTTTTCCCCTCTCTAATAAAGCTTGTCGATCACTTCGTCATCGATCTTGTATGTATGTTCAGCGGTGGGATATGTTCCCGCCTTTACTTCATCGATATAGGCCTTGGTTGCCTCCTTCATGGCGTCTCCGATGTTGCCGAATCGCTTCACAAACTTCGGTGTAAAGTCGGAGAACATGCCGAGGGCATCCGCATAGACAAGAATCTGTCCGTCGCATCCCGCTCCGGCACCGATTCCTATGGTCGGGATAGACAGTTTTCCGGAAACCAGGGTTGCAAGCTTCTCCGGTACACATTCAAAGGTCACGGCAAATGCACCTGCTGCCTGAACAGCCTCCGCATCCTCCACGAATTTCTTCGCCTGTGCCTCACTCTTGCCCTGCACCTTAAATCCTCCGAAGGCGTTGATGCTCTGCGGTGTCAATCCGATATGTGCCATCACGGGGATGCCGCAATCGGTGATCGCCTTGATGCGATCCGCCATCTCCACACCGCCCTCAAGCTTCACGGCCTGTGCGCGTCCTTCCTTCATCAGACGACCTGCATTTCTTACTGCGTCTTCCACGGAAGTCTGGTAAGACATAAAGGGCATATCGCACACCACCAGTGTCTCCTTTGCGCCTCTTGCCACGGCCGCACAGTGATGGATCATATCCTCCATGGTAACCGAGATGGTATCGTCATAGCCAAGCATCACATTTCCCAGGGAATCACCGACCAAAAGTCCGTCGATCCCCGCCTCGTCTAAAAGCTTGGCTGTAGAATAATCATATGCGGTGAGCATGGTAAGCTTCTCACCCTCTGCTTTTGCCTTTGCAAATGTAGTAACCGTCTTTTTCATCGCGATTCCTCCTTTTGATACGAATCCCTCATCTCAATCAGTGACGCAGTCAGCGCATCATACGCCTCCTTGGAGATTCCGGAAAGCACTTTCCTGTGTTCTTCGATGGTAGCTGTATCGCCTCTTGCCACCGGGCCCGTCAGTGCCTTTTGCATGCCTGCGGAAAGCAGGTTTTCGGCATTGTTTTGAAAGAGCGGGCGAAGGGCTTCTTCTGCTTCCGCACGGCTCATACCGCATGCGGAAAGGTTCTCCACAGCCAGACGATACAGACCGATCACAAGGTTGCTTGCCATAACGCAGGACGCGTGATACAAAACCTTGACATCGGGCGCGATCACCTTGACGCTGTGTCCGAGTGCTTCAAACATACGAACGAGTTTCTCTTCGTAAGTTTTGTCTCCTTCTATTGTGATGTAGCATGTGTGGAATTCTTTATACGAACCATACTTGTCGCTGGTCGCATATATGGGATGGATCGAGTAACCGTAGACGTGGTTGCTCATACCGGAGAAAAGATGTGAGGAGCAAGCTCCGCTGGTATGACATAATATCTTATCCGTGACCAGATCCGGGTAGGTATCAAGCGTTCTTATCACACTTTCTATCTGACCGTCGGGTACGGTAAGAAATATGGTATCGCATGCCTCCAATAAATCTTCAAGTTTCTCGTAAGCGAGAGTTTCGGTAAATGCCGCCGCTTCCTGCGCACTTGTGTAGTGTCTGCTATAGTAGCCCGCCACTTCAAGTCCGCCATCAACAAAGTGCTTCCCAAGGGTAAAGCCCATGCGCCCGGCGCCTATAATGCCTATCCTGATACGATCACCCTCTTTCCTTTAGAATCATGCCGTGCATGTAACTGTAGTCTCTTTGTTCCAAAAGAAGAGTGTCATGCGATAAAATTGTCCGGTACAGCTTCTTTCGAATGCCATCCAAGGCGAACTATATCATACCGGATGCGCTTTGTAAATGCTTTTGTCTGTACAAAAAAAAGAACACGGCAGAGGGTTATCTCTCTGCCGTGATTGTTCGATATTATTCTTTGTCCAGGATAAAATCCGCCAGGATGATGTTGGAGACATCGATTCCGCGATCGGTCAGTATGATCCGGTCTCCGATCTCCGCCATATAACCCTGCTCGATATGTCTGTTTAACACGGGTCCGTAGACCTCATAGATATCCTTCTTGAACCGCTCCATAAAATCTTCCCTGGACACACCGCACATCATACGAAGTCCGAGGAACATAAACTCCTCCATCCTGCTGTAGAGATAGACCGGGGTCACGTTCTCACGCAGTTCTTTCATCGTGTCATTGTAGAGCATCTCAAGATTGGATGCGTCGGAAAATGCATCGGAGATCTGTTCCATCTTGCCGATATAGGCGAGAATGTCCCTGATATTCGAAAAACGCTTGCCCTGAAAGTAGGAAGCGGCGCCGATACCGAAACCGATATACTCTCCCCCGGTCCAGTAGACCATATTGTGTCTGCACTCGTAGCCGGATTTCGCATAATTCGAGATCTCATAGCGATCATAGCCCTTCGCACCGAGCAGCTGTTTGGTGATCTCATACATCCGTCGATCGATCATATCGGGCGGAATCTCGGAAAGAAGCTGTTCATCACGTGAAAGCGGTGTACCCTCTTCCACCTGAAGTGCGTAAGCCGAAATGTGTTCCGGTTCGAAATCCAGCACACGGGAAAGTGTCTCCACATAAGAGTGGATCGTCTGCCCGGGAAGTCCCGACATCACATCGATATTTATATTGGTGAATCCTGCGCGGCGAGCCGCATTCATGCTGGCCACGAACTGATCGTAATTATGGATCCTGCCGAGTTTTTTTAAAATCTCATCGTCCGCAGACTGAAGTCCGATGGAAAGGCGGTTTACGCCTGCCTGTCTGTAGCCGAGCAGTTTCTGGTGTCCCAAGGTTCCCGGATTCGCCTCGATGGTGATCTCGGCGTCCTTTTCTACATGAAACGATCTTTTGATAAATGCAAGGATGTTCTTTACAAGAGACTCGTCCAAAAGAGAAGGCGTACCGCCTCCGATGAAAATGCTTCTTACCACATACTCGTCAGCCACAGGCTCATACAGTCTGATCTCACGGCAAAGTGCATCAACATAACGAAGCATGGTACCGTAGCTCTCTCCGTCAAAAGACAGGAAATCGCAATACTTGCACTTTACAACACAAAACGGGATATGAACATATAAGCTTACATATCTGGTCATCTTTTATTCCTCGTCCAGTTTCAGGACGCTCATAAACGCTTTCTGAGGGATCTCCACGTTGCCGATCTGACGCATACGCTTCTTACCCTCTTTTTGCTTCTCAAGAAGCTTTCTCTTACGCGTGATATCACCGCCGTAACACTTTGCAAGGACATCCTTTCTGACGGCCTTCACGGTCTCTCTCGCAATTACCTTACTGCCGATGGCTGCCTGGATCGGTATCTCGAAGAGATGACGGGGGATCTCACCCTTTAGTTTCTCGCACATCTTTCTGCCACGCTCGTATGCCGTATCCTTGTGCAGGATGAATGAAAGCGCATCCACTTCCTCACGGTTGATCAGCATATCCAGCTTCACAAGATCACTTCTCACATAGCCGGAAAGCTCGTAATCAAAGGATGCATAACCTCTGGATCTGGACTTTAAGGCATCGAAAAAATCGTAGATGATCTCGTTAAGCGGAAGGTCATACTTTAACAGTGCACGTGTCGTCTCGATGTACTCCATGCTCTTGTAGACACCTCTTCGCTCCTGGCACAGCTGCATAATAGCGCCCACATAATCCGTGGTAACCATGATCTCCGCAGCCACAAAAGGCTCCTCCATATAATCAATCTCCGAAGGATCCGGCAGATTGGAGGGATTCGTAAGTTCGATCATGGTACCGTCCGTCTTGTGTACGCGATATACAACGCCCGGTGCTGTCGTAACAAGATCCAAATTGTACTCTCTTTCCAGACGCTCCTGGATGATCTCCAAATGAAGCAGTCCGAGGAATCCGCATCTGAATCCGAAGCCCAAGGCGATAGACGTCTCCGGCTCATAGGACAGGGATGCATCGTTTAGCTGAAGTTTTTCAAGCGCGTCCCGAAGATCCGGGTACTTCGCGCCATCTGCGGGATAAACACCGCAGTATACCATCGGGTTCACCTTCTTATAACCCGGCAGCGCCTCCGCACAGGGACGGTCTGCGTCCGTCACGGTATCTCCCACGGTTGTGTCTTTTACATTCTTCAGGCTGGCAGTGATATAGCCAACCATTCCGGCAGAAAGTTCTTCACAGGGA
>CAMOHF010000133.1 GCA_946614685.1 uncultured Clostridia bacterium
CTGCCTGTGTCTCTTTGATCTCTTCACTGTAGTCGTTTCCCGGCTCAAGTTTGGCGAGATTCTCGTAATGCTCGATCAAAAGTCGGTCCTCCTCCAGCCGATCCTCGGATTCCTTCATCTTCTTTTCGAGACCTTCGGACGCAAAGGTAACCATCACGTCCCCTGCCTGAACCTGATCGCCTTCCTTGATGTTCACGGATTCCAGAACCGGTTCGGGGAGCGTGGTGCGGTAATCAACTTTTTTGGTGTCATGGGATTTTAAGACGAGTTCCACCGTCGGCGTAGCATCGGTCATGGTGGCCGTCACGGTGTCCACGCTCCGCACATCATAATCGGAGAGCGTGGGACGCGAAAGCTCAGGCCGGTCTTTTCCGATACAGCCGGTCAGTGTCAAAAGCGCGCCTATGAGAATAAAGAAATAAAAACGTTTCATAAAATACGGGTATCAGCCTCGATGGATCATACGAAGTGCCAATTCCTTGGCAGCCCCGTACTCCTTCGTCTTTCTGAAAAAAAAGTAAAACAGTAGGTTCGATACCACGGCGCAGACCACAAGTTTTGCCCCCATATACAGGTAAGCGGTAAGCGGTGTGGAATGATCAGGCGAGTACCAGATCGTCGGGATCAGGTTTGTCACCAGATAGGTAAGTGCCGTAACAACAGCCGTCACCAGCGTATAGTAGGCAAGCTTTCCGACGTATGAGCGCATACTCCTCTTGAATAAGGTTGTAAACAGATTCTTCAAAATCCAGGGCATGCCGACCACCACGATGGAGAACACCGTGGAAAAAATGATGCCGTAAAGCCCGATAAACTGCACCAGGATGACGTTGAGCAACAGATTGACACCCGCCGTAGCCAGAGGGCGGAAACGATCCTCATGCCAGATACCCGCCGCATCCTTGAAGGTAACGAGGATCTGATTCGCCTGATCCACATAGAAGAAGATGGCAAAGGCGATCACGATTCCGAAGGGCAGAATCTCACCCTTCGACCAGATCGACATAAAGGGCTGAAACATGGTGACAAGCTCCGCAGAGCAGAATCCCACCAGCCAGAGCACCAGAAATGTCATACGCTTTAGGTCATTGTAGTTTTTCTCGGGTGTCTCGGTAATGATACTGTCACCGATACCGCTCATGACAGAATCATAGATCACCAGAAGCACATTGAGCAACGCCGTGATGATCATGAAATAGTTCTGGTATACGCCCAGCACGTGGAGTCCGAGGAAGGCGGAGATCACGATGGAATCTGCGGACGTTATGATGACCATACCGATCTTCATGGTAAAAAGATCCTTGATCTTTCCGTTGATCACATCCACCTGCGCCTTGGGCAGATCTCCCTCCGGCTTGTAATCCGGGTATTTCTTGTCCGCACAGATCGATGTGATGATGTTCGTCAGCACCTGCGTGATGATCTGTACGATGAGGTACAGATAATAATCCCTGAAGAAAATGATCACGACAAAATGTGACACATACATCAACGTATTGGTAAAAAGCGTGATCTTGCTTATGATATCGCGTCTTTGATGTGCGACCAGAAGACTGTTCTTGTAGGCATACAGCCAGTAAGTCATCACGGTCGAGAGCAGGTTCAGCCAGTAAACCACATAGAGATTGATATCCGCGGGGACATCTTTTTTGACAAGCATGGGAATCGCCGGTGTAAGCGCAAGTCCGACAGCGCCGATGATGGCGCCGATGATCCTATAGTAGGTCCTGTACATCTTAAGAAGGGCACAGATGGTCTTCGTGTCCTTCTCGATGATGGGCAGGTACATACTGTAGACCATGGCCGATCCCACGCCGAGTTCCGCAATGCTTAAAGCAAAAAGAACGGAGGTAAACAGACTGTTTAGTCCAAGATAGTTTAAGCCCATGTAGTACATCATCGCCGTACGGATCACAAAAGGTACGACAATCTGATAGCATCTTAAAACAACGCCGAACATGATGTTTCTGGATGCATTTTTGGTTCTGCTGTCAGGCATACAGGGCCTCTCCTTCGGTTACTTGTAAGAATCAAGAAACGCCGACGCAACCTGCGTCGGCGCTTGTTAAAAGATTATACCATAATCGGTTGTATTATGCTACATCTGGAAGAATCCAACCATCTCATCCAGCTTCTCTGCCGATGTACGGTTGTCATCCGTACGCTGAAGCACATCTTCAGCCTTCTCTGAGATATCCACAACCTTCGCTGCGATATCGGTTGCACCGTTCGCACCTTCCTCGGTTGCCTTGGTGATCTCGTCCAGCGTCTTTCTCATCGCCTGGATGTTGTCGTAGAGGCGCTCTGCAACGCTGTTGATCTCGGTAATAACATTGTCAATCTCGGATGCATCCTGATCGTAACGTGCCGAGGTATCCACCATGTTCTTGTAATCGGG
This sequence comes from uncultured Clostridia bacterium, assembly GCA_946614685.1. Classification (GTDB taxonomy): domain Bacteria; phylum Bacillota; class Clostridia; order Lachnospirales; family Lachnospiraceae; genus Coprococcus_C. The sequence goes on from CAMOHF010000133.1 coordinate 2,399, forward strand.
AAGCACCTGTCCGTCCACGAAGGAAAGGAGTTCCTTGGAATCGCTTACCACACCCTCAACGGCATCGGATACATTCTGCGTGATGTCATTGATACGTGATACTGCGTCTTTGGTATTCTCTGCGAGAATTCTGATCTCATCCGCAACGACTGCGAAGCCCTTACCCGCTTCACCCGCACGCGCTGCCTCGATAGCTGCGTTTAATGCAAGCAAATTGGTCTGGGAGGAAATCTGCAGGATGGTCGCAGAAAGATCCTTGATCTCTTCGATGGCTGCCGTCTTCTCGATGGAAGCAAGCAGCTGTGCGTTGGTTCTGTCGTAGATACGTACCGCCTGGTCGTGCGATGCGGTTGTATTCTGACGAAGTTCCTCCGCGCGAACCTTGATCTCTTCGGAAAGCTGCTCTCCTAAAGCAGTCTTTTCTCTCATGTGTGAAACTTCCTCTGCGATCATATCGGTGGAAGCGTTCATCTCTTCGGTGGAAGCCGAGGTCTCCTCCATACCCGCAGAAAGTTCCTGGGTCGTAGCGGAGATGTCTTCGATGCTGCCGTGTACGAGTTCCATGCTGTTTCTTGTAAGGTTTGATACACCCTTCACGGTCTTGGACTCGGACTGGATATTCTTAAGGATATCTGCGATCTGCTCCTTCATATGCTTTGTGGAAGCAGCGATCTGACCGATCTCATCCTTTCTCTGGATGAGTGCATCATCAAACATAAAGGAGAAATCTCCGGATTCCATCTTGGATACATGATCCTCTACGCGTGCAACCGCCTTGGCAATGGCATTGCCGAGGAAGTATGCAACCACAAGACCGATGACCAAAAGAACAATGGATACCACCAGAAGGGACTTCATGATGCCGTTGATCTCAGCCTTGACCTCTGCGGAATAAATACCCACAAACCACATACCGACCACCTTGCCGGATGCGTCCTTGATGGGCTTGTAGAGCACCTGCGCGCTCTTGCCGAGCACCTGAGCCTCGCCGCTGTATTCCTTACCGCCCTTTAAGACAGTGCTTGCTACGTTCTCTGCAGCCTGGGTTCCGACCTGTCTCTTGCCGGATCCGTCCTTTAAGTTGGTGGACACGCGCGTATCGCCACAGAAGATCGTTGCGATGACATTGGTTCCCTCTGTCAGATCATCGACTACGACAAAGTTGTCATTGATGAGCTCACCACCCTTATAAAGCTGGTCGCCCTCCACGCTCCAATCTCCCTTGTACGTGTGATTGATCAGCGTCTCACCCATAGCCGAGTAATTTGCAAGTTCTTCATTCGTCTTCTCGTAGATTACCGTGTTCACCTTTGAATTCACAAATAAGAAAACAACGACAGACAGGAGAATAACTACCGCAGAAGAACAAATCGCGATTTTCCATTTGATTTTCATATAAATACCTCCGCAACAATATGTTGGTGTAATCCCAGCATCCTCTTACTCGGATCACCCCACAAGATACATAAAATTTTATCACACAAACGTGTTTTTTTCAACGAAAAAAATCCCGAGGTCGAAAGACCCCGGGATACTTGATTTTACTCTACTACGTAAGGCATGATCGCTACGTGTCTAGCTCTCTTTACAGCAACTGTAAGCGCTCTCTGATGCTTTGCGCAGTTGCCTGTGATTCTTCTGGGAAGGATCTTTCCGCGCTCGGAAACATACTTTCTCAGTCTGTTGACATCCTTGTAGCTGATGACAGCGCCTTCCTCAGTGCAGAAAGCACAAACCTTTTTTCTTCTGCGGATCGGCCTTCTTCTCATAGGAGCGCCTTCACGATCGCCTCTATCTGTCTTATTGTAAGCCATTGTTCTTCCTCCATATTTTACTTAAACGGTAAGTCATTCTCGATACCTTCCGGAATGCTCATGAATCCGTCTGCTGCACCTTCAGCGGGTGCGGGACGGGAAGCTGTGTCACCGTAAGATGAAGCTCCGCCGCTTCTGTCGGCGTTCTTGCTCTCGGCGAACTCCTGATCCTCTACGATCACTTCCGTCGTGTATACCTTGTTGCCGTCCTTGTTGGTGTAGCTTCCGGTCTGAATTCTTCCGGATACCACCATCTTGGTGCCCTGATGCAGATACTTTTCTGCGAACTCACCCTGTCTGCCGAATGCAACACAAGGGATAAAGTCTGCCGTCTGCTCGTCACCGCCGGCATTGTTACGTCTGCCTCTTCTGTCTA
>CAMOHF010000134.1 GCA_946614685.1 uncultured Clostridia bacterium
ATTGTCCGGCTGATTAAACTTCTGGGTACTTACGTACTCATCCCAATGCTCAAGCTTCCAGGTATCTCTGTCCGATGCACGCTTGATCATACGCTGGTGTGCCACCTCGATGTCCGTGTGAACCCATACCACGAAGAGCTCAGCGTCCTTTTCCGCAAGTCGCTTACGCAGCCCGTCCAGGTACTCATTGTCACGGATCTCGTCCGTAAAAGGAGCGTTGATCAGTACGGTATCGTTGTACTCTAATGCTTCAAAAGCGATGTCTAAGATTGCGTAGTACTCGTAATCACGAATCTCTCTCTGGAAGAAATCCGAAGAACGGTTATACTCCTCTCCCGCAACTTTGAAAATCTGCTTGGAAAGCACGATCAGCGTATCCTTGTCAAGATACACGCAATTCGGTAATGCTTTCGCGAGCTTTTTGGAGATAAATGTCTTGCCGCACGCAGGCGGAGACGTAACGAGTATCAGCTTCTTCATTTGTACTACACCCTCCCGGTCATACTATCACATAATAATAAAAAATATTATCACAAATCAAATGTTCAAACAAGAGATATTACTATTTTTTTGTAATGTATCCCTTCGCCTTTAAGAGCTCTGCGCAAAGGACTGCACCGCCTGCCGCTCCTCTTAAAGTGTTATGGGAAAGGCCTACGAACTTCCAGTCATAGATGGTATCCTCACGGAGACGTCCGATGGATACACCCATGCCGTTCTCGTAATCCACATCCAGAGTTACCTGAGGACGATTCTCCTCCTCCATGTAACGGATGAACTGCTTCGGAGCCGAAGGAAGCTCAAGCTTCTGAGGCTCACCGGAAAATGAGGTAAGTGCCTCTACGAGCTGCTCCTTGGTAGCCTTCTTCTTAAACTTTACAAATACTGCCGCAGTGTGGCCGTTTAGTACCGGCACACGGATACACTGACAGGAAATCTTCGGGCTTTCGGCGGGAACGATCACGCCGTTTTCAACCTTGCCGAGGATACGAAGAGGCTCCTTCTCGGACTTCTCTTCCTCACCGCCGATGAAGGGGATGACATTCTCAACCATCTCCGGCCAATCCTTGAAGGTCTTGCCGGCACCTGAGATTGCCTGATAAGTGGTCGCGATCACTTCATAGGGCTCAAACTCCTTCCATGCCGCAAGGCAGGGAGCATAAGACTGAATGGAGCAATTGGGCTTAACGGCTACGAAACCTCTGGTGGTACCGAGACGCTTCTTCTGTGCCTCGATCACTTCAACGTGATCTGCATTGATCTCGGGAACGATCATCGGAACATCCGGAGTCCAGCGATGTGCGCTGTTATTGGATACAACGGGAGTCTCTGTCTTGGCGTAAGCCTCCTCGATGGCCTTGATCTCGTCCTTGGACATATCAACTGCGGAAAATACAAAGTCCACTGTTGCTGCAACCTTCTCAACCTCGGTTACATCATAAACAATAAGATCCTTCACTGCCTCAGGCATGGGAGTAGTCATCTTCCAACGATCACCGACTGCCTCTGCGTAGGTCTTACCTGCGCTTCTAGGGCTTGCGGCAACGGTTACTACCTCAAACCAGGGATGATCCGCAAGGATCGATATAAATCTCTGTCCAACCATACCGGTTGCACCAAGTACACCAACTTTTAATTTATCGCTCATAACACTCACTCCTAACAAATCTCTACTTGATCACACGTACCTTCACAACACCGTCGATGGCTGTGATATCATCAATTGCCTTCGCGTCCGGTGTTTTGGAAAGGTCAAGCAAGGTGTATGCCCAATCTCCCTTGGACTTGGATACCATGTCGGATACGTTGATACCGTCTGCGGAAAGCACACCGGTAAACTGTGTGATCATGTTCGGGATGTTCTTGTGGCAGATGCTGATTCTTGAAGCAGTCTGGCACACACCGCCGTCACATGCGGGATAGTTTACGGAATTCTTGATGTTTCCGTTCTCGATATAATCCATGATCTGCTTAACTGCCATGATCGCACAGTTATCCTCGGACTCAGCCGTGGATGCACCGAGGTGCGGAAGCGTGATCACGCCGTCAACACCTGCAATCTTGGCATTGGGGAAGTCTGTTACATAACGGCCTACCTTGCCGGAAGCAAGCGCCTCGATCATGTCATCATCGTTCACAAGGATATCTCTTGCGAAGTTTAAGATCTTCACGCCGTCCTTCATCATGGCAAATGCATCCTTGTTGAGCATGCCCTTGGTAGAATCAAGCGCAGGTACATGGATGGTGATGTAATCACAATCACGATAGATATCTTCGACATTGGTAATATGCTTTACGTGGCTGGAAAGTCTCCATGCAGCGTCTACGGACACGAAGGGATCGTAACCGTATACGTCCATACCGAGTCTGAAACCGATGTTAGCAACCTTGGCACCGATAGCACCGAGTCCGATCACACCGAGCTTCTTGCCCATAACTTCGTTACCGGCATACTTGCTCTTCTGCTTCTCTACTGCCTTGGCGATGTTCTCGTCGGATGCATTCTCCTTCACCCAGTTGTAACCGCCCATCAGATCTCTGGATGCGAGGAGAAGTCCCGCAACCACAAGTTCCTTTACACCGTTGGCATTCGCACCGGGTGTGTTGAATACAACGATACCCTTCTCTGCGCACTTGTCGAGCGGGATGTTGTTCACGCCTGCGCCTGCACGTGCAACTGCAAGAAGGTTGTCGGAAAGGTTTAAGTCGTGCATTGCTGCACTTCTTACAAGGACAGCCTCTGCCTCATCATAGTTATCGGTTTTCTCATAAGAATCTGTAAACAGATCCATACCGCAGGCTGCGATAGGATTCAAGCAATTTACCTTAGTCATTGTTATCTGTAACTCCTTCGTTATTATGAATTTTTCTCTTCAAAATCTTTCATGAAAGCAACTAACTTCTCAACGCCCTCGATCGGCATAGCGTTGTAGATGGATGCACGCATACCGCCAACGGTCCTGTGACCCTTGAGGTTTACGAATCCTGCTGCTGTTGCTTCCTTAACGAACTTCGCATCAAGCTCTTCGTTGCCTGTTACGAAAGGTACGTTCATGAGGGAGCGATCCTTCTTCTCAACGGTTCCTCTAAACATCTTGGAAGAATCAAGGAAGTTGTACAGGATCTGTGCCTTCTTCTCGTTGTGTGCCTTCATTGCTGAAAGGCCACCCATCTCCTTCACCCACTTGAACACAAGACCGCAGATATAAATACCGTAGCAAGGCGGTGTGTTGTAGAGGGAGTCGTTGTCTGCCTGTGTCTTGTACTTTAACATGGTGGGCACATACGCGGGAAGATCATCTCTGATCAGGTCCTCACGGATGATAACTACAACCACACCTGCAGGTCCGACGTTCTTCTGTACGCCGAAGAAAATGAGACCGTAATCGGATACATTGACCGGCTGAGACAGGATATCGGAAGACATATCAGCAACTAAGATCTTACCCTTGGTGTTGGGAAGCTCTTTGTAAGCTGTTCCGTAAATGGTGTTGTTGTGGCAGATATATACATAGTCTGCATCCTCGGAGATCGGAAGATCCGAGCAATCGGGGATGTAAGAGAAGGTCTTGTCTGCGGAAGAAGCGATTGCATTGGCCTTGCCGTACTTCTTAGCCTCTTCGTAAGCCTTCTTTGCCCACTGACCGGTGATGATGTAGTCGGCAACGCCGTTCTTCATCAGGTTCATGGGTACTGCAGCGAACTGCTGGGAAGCACCGCCCTGTAAGAAGAGTACCTTGTAGTTGTCGGGAATATCCATCAGGTCGCGAAGATCCTGCTCTGCTTCCTTGATGATGTTATCATACACCTTGGAACGATGGCTCATCTCCATAACACTCATGCCCGATCCCTTGTAATCAAGCATCTCTTCTGCTGCCTGCTTTAATACAACCTCCGGTAAAACAGAAGGTCCCGCTGAAAAATTAAACACTCTTGACATTTCGTCAATCCTCCTTTTATAAAGCGCTTCCGCAATTATTTATTCTTTAAATCTTCGTCATCGAAACAGGTTTCAAGCGGCTGTCCGGCTGCTACCATGGGCCATACCTTGTCATCCTTGTCGATGATGCAGTCGATCACTGCGGGACGGTTGTCCTTGATCGCCTTGGTGATCGCCTTCTCAAACTCATCCAGTGTTCTTACCGTATATCCAGCCGCACCGAGTGCCTCGGATACCTTGGCAAAATCAACATTGTCATCGAGTACGGTGTTGGAGTAACGCTTGTCATAGAACAGCGTCTGCCACTGACGTACCATACCGAGCACGTGGTTGTTGATGACTACCTGGATGATGGGAATATTGTATCTGGCAGCGGTTGCGATCTCGTTCATATTCATACGGAAACATCCGTCACCTGCAATATTGATCGTGATATTCTCGGGCTTGCCGACCTTGGCACCGATACATGCGCCTACGCCGTAACCCATGGTACCGAGTCCGCCGGAAGACAGGAACTGTCTCGGCTTCGTGTACTTATAATACTGTGCAGCCCACATCTGATGCTGTCCCACGTCCGTGGTGATGGTAGCCTTGCCCTTGGTGATCTCGTAGATCTTGTTGATGATTGCAGGGCCGCTCATGGAG
>CAMOHF010000135.1 GCA_946614685.1 uncultured Clostridia bacterium
ATTCCGTAGGGAAGGATGGCCGCTGCACCGTCCAAGAGCTCGATGCTAAGAGGTGCGCCGGTCAGATTCTTGATTGTCACGGTACGGCAAAGTCCGCCGAGCGGCTCGTTCGGAAGCGTATAGTACAGCACATTGATCGTAAATCCGAGTGCCTCGTTGGTCTCCTCGATCTCAAGTTCGTTCATGCCGATGTGCATCCTGGTTACGGCATCATCGCTTCTGAAGGGCTCGTAGTATGTCCCATTCACCTTGAGGAAGGTACGGAATCCCATTGTCTTGGTGCGCTGGTAGCACTGCAGCGCCGGGTAGAATTCCATGATGGCGTGATCCTTGTCTCCCGCACCGAAGGCCGTGATCGCCTGGCCCCTGTTGACATAGAAATTCCAGATAGGAATACCGTAGATACCGCTGATGCCGGGCAGGAAGCTGGCAAATGTGGTCTGTCTGTTGTAGTTATCAATTACAAATCTCTTTTTCTCATCGAACATTGATCTTGTCCTCCGTCTTATCCTAAAATCACTCTCACTTCATGCAGTCTTTCCGCATCAAGTGCCTCAATATCCGCTCTTTTAATGACGCCGCCGTCTGCCGCATAGGATGCGCCGTCGATCGTGATCTCCTTTACGCTGTATGCCCCGGGTGCAAGACCGTCTTTGTTCACCATGATGACGGAAAGCTTGCGTCCGGCAAATGTAAATGCCAAACCGGCAGTACCGTTACTGTCGAACTGTTTAGACAAAAGTCTCGGTGCAACCAGAAGGTCTCCCATCTGTCCGCGGATACCGAACATCTCGGTGATCACGGTCACGAGCAGCCAGCTTGCCGCTCCGGTCAGATAGTGGTATACACCTCTGCCCTTCGCATCCACATACTCGGGAATGCCGGGGTAGATCTTGCTCACTTCTACATTGCTTGCATGCTTGTACAGGGACTCAAACACCTTGTAGGCAGCCTCGTACTCACTTCTTCTGTACAGTGCATTGCCGAACATGGTGGCCATATGACAGAAGACTGCTCCGTTCTCCTTGTGTCCGTAAGCGAAGCCGAACATGCGCCCGAGATCCATCTTGACCTCATGGAAGTCGGAGTTCAGTTTATAGCCTCCCACCGATCCGTCATAGAGGAAGTCATCCGCCGAACGAATGATGTCCTTCACCTGCGCATCCGTAGCGGTTCCGGACATGGTGGTAAACACCTGGCTTGTAAGCATGATCCTGATATTGCCGTCTTCCGTCTCGCCCTCCACGCGTCTTCCGGAATTGTCATAGTAACCGTTAAAGAATCCGTGTCCGTCCTTGGTGGTCACCCACTCGTTCTTTCGGATATATTCCATCATCCAGGATGCCTTGCCGCGGAGATTTTTCGCAAGTTCTGTCGCATCCACGTCGATCTTCCTGCCTGATACCGTATGTCCGCAGGTATCACAGTACTTGAAGAGCAGGTTGCGCTTCGCATCCTTGTCGTCGTAGATCGCGGGTTCGGTGAAAATGAGCGCCCCGAGTTCTTCCGCAACAGAAAGGGTCGGATGCCCCTTTTTCGCAAGGACGTCCAGAAGGTCTGCGATATGATTCAGGTTATACGCGTACATGGTGGTAAATGCAACGCTCTCGCCCCTGTCTGCCGCCATATCAAGCGCATCGTTCCAGTCAGCTCCGCGAAGTCTTATCTCACCGTGCTCTCCCACATCATAGAAGGATGAGAGGTTCTGAATCAGCAGATGCTCGATCAGACTTCCCTTGTAGATCTCACCCGATGCGGTGCGCTGCTTTTCGCCCTCTTCGGGTGACCAGACCGTATCACGTCCCTCACCGCGCTTGATAAGAAGATCCTTGAAGTAGGTATTCTCCTCGAGGAGGATCTCCACATCTCCGGTCTGCTCGATATATAAGTCGGTGGTCAGGAAGGGCCATACGCCGTGGTCCATCCAGACTCTCGCGATGCCATTTCGATCGGCGATAAATTCACCCTGTCCGCTTCCGATGATGGTAGCGTTCGTACCGTCCATTCTGACGCCGCCGAAATTATCCACCAGCATCTGTCTTACGCCGTCCGGATTCATGATGAGAAGTGCCAGACAATCCTGCCAAAGATCTCTCCAGCCTCTTCCGCCCTTGCCGTAATCATGGTGCGGCAGGAAGGAGCAGCCGTAAATTCTTCTGAGCATGGGCTGGAAGCTGATCCACTTCATCCATGCGTCAAAGTCAGGATCCCCCGTGTGATAGGTAACATTGACCTTTTCTTTCCAGTAGGCAACCGTCTGGTCCCACTTGGCGTCAAAGACCTTTTCCGAAAGAAGCCGAGACGCCTCGTCGGAGATCTCGGATACGCCGGTTCCGTAACCCATGGCTACGATGACCGAGAAGCTCTCGCCCGGGGCAACGGTCGTCTTCGCAAATACGAGTCCTCCCAGGGCCTCATATCCGGAGATGGCATATCCCGGCGCGTGGCAGGGGATATCCTTTTCGTACAATGCACGGGGATTCTCCAGGTTTCCGCCCTCACCGATAAACTCCTCCATAACGGGGAAGTATCCCACGGGGCGCACGCCATCATTTCCGCCGAAGACACCATAGGTGACGGTGTTCATCTTGTGTCCTCTCTCGTCAAAGGTCATGGTGGGGTTCACCACGATACCATTGGCGTCGGTTGTGATCCTGTGCAGAAGTGCCGTCACATGTCTGTGATCGCGGATGTTGGTTGCAGATCTTCCGTAGATAGGGATTGCTGCAACCGGTTCTAAGGTACGGGCTTTGTCTCCGGTATTGGTGATCGTAACCTTCATCAGTTCGAACATCTCACCCGATGACGGCACAAAGTTTTTGATCTCGGCGGTAAGTCCGAGCTGTTCGGAGGTACGTGTCAGCGTATGGTGCATAAAGCCTGCCGAAAGCTCAGTATCTTCTTTGTCAGTAAAGAGTTTGGCCTGCTGGGCTGCGGAGCGTCCCGTCGCCGACCACAATGTTCCGTCCTCAAGCCGAAGCCAGAAATTTCTGGAGGACTTATCGTTGTGTAGGTTATCACAGGATACGGGCGGCATGAGGAATGTGTTCTGTCCGGTCTTGGAATCGCCTCCGAGATCCGGTGAAACCACGCTCATCACACCGTTTTCATTTGCAAGGGGAAAGTACAGGTAGCTTAAAAGCTCCGGATCTTTCACCGTAAAATCGCCGTCAGGGCTTGTAAACTGCAGTTTGGTCATCCTTTTTTGAACCTCCTCAGATGTACTAAAACGCCGTAGTGCCTATTCTGCCGCACCACGGCGCTTATCTCACTTATTCAGATACATGATCACGCTTTTTCTTGTGATGATTCCGATAAAGATCATCCTGTCATCCACAATGCACAAAAAATTTCGATCGAGAATCTTGTCCAAGATTTCTTCCCGACCGACAGTGTTCAAACACTCTCCGTCCTTGTCCCGAATCACGATGTCCTGCACCGTGTGCTCCGCAAGGTGTTCGGAACCGTATGTCACATATGCTTTCAGAAAATCTCCTTCGCTCACGATCCCGACATAGTGTCCCTCGTCGTCGATCACCGGCACCGCGGAATAGGTGCTGGTCATGATGAACTGGGTCGCATGATCAAGCGGGTCGTTGGCATTTAAGTACGTCAGCATCTGTTTCGGTACCAAAATGCTAAAAATATTCATCTGTTTACCCTCCAAATACACCTTCACGGAAACGCATTTTGGCACGCGCCTCCGCAATTTAATATTATACCATAGCGTGCGGAAACCGTAAATTGATGAAGATGTCAAAAAGCAGGCGATGCATTTGACCGAAATACACAAAAACAGTATAATACGGAAAGAAATGAACGAACCAAGAAAGGAAACCCTTATGAAAACAGCTGTTTTATTTGACCTTGACGGTACGCTTTGGGACTCATCCGCACAGGTTGCGGCATCCTGGGATGCAGCGATTCGCGACATGAACCTTCCCTATCACGTAACACAGGAAATGATGTATGGATTTATGGGTCGCACCATGAACGAGATTGCATATATGCTCTTTGACAAGGAGCCGAAGGACCGTGCGGTGGAACTGCTTCGCATCTGCACGGACTACGAGAACAAATATCTCGAGGACCACGGCGGCATCCTTTACGACGGACTCGCCGAAACGCTGGCCGAACTTAAAAAAGAGCACTTCCTCGCAGTGATCAGCAACTGCCAGGAGGGCTATATCGAGGCCTTCTATCGTTTTCATGACATGGGCAAATACTTCGATGATCTTGAAAACAACGGCCGCACCGGACTCGGCAAGGCCGACAACATCAAGCTCCTGATCGAAAGAAACAATATCGAACGCGCCGTCTATGTCGGCGACATCATGGGAGATTACGAATCCGCAACCGCAGCCGGAATTCCCTTTATCCACGCGGCTTACGGCTTCGGCACCGTCCCCGAGGGCACTCCGAAGATCGATCGTTTCACCGACCTTCCCGCCGTTGCCAACCGCATTCTTACTTCCGCTCTTTAAGCTTTGCCGCAAGCGGTGCATTGATCTTGGCAAGCTTTTCAAGGTGTTCGTCCCGAAGCTCCATCATCCTGGTGTAGCCTTCGGGATCATGCG
>CAMOHF010000136.1 GCA_946614685.1 uncultured Clostridia bacterium
CGGCATGTCGATATAAGGAAGGAGTTTCTTTTCATCGCGGAAGGTTTCGATCAGCTCATCCGTGATCTCTTCCGGATAAGCGTACAGAAGACGTATCCACTCAATCCCTTCGATTTCGGCAATCTTACGGATCAGTTCCGGAAGGCGCTTTTCCCCGTAAAGATCGAGTCCGTAGCATGTCGTCTCCTGCGCAACCAGGATCAGCTCTTTGATTCCCTGACTTGCCATATTCTCCGCTTCCGCAAGGAGCTTTTCCATGGGAACACTCCGGTAGCTTCCGCGAAGTTTCGGAATGATGCAATAGGTACACCGCTTGCTGCAGCCTTCAGCGATCTTTAAATATCCCATGAAAGTACCGGAGGTAATGATCCTTCTCGCATCCGAGGTTGCAAGTCTGTCGATCGGTTCAAAGAATTCTTTCTTTTGATCCTTGGCGATGAGCGACTCGATCACATCGGCGATCTTGTCAAATGCTGTGGTTCCGACCACCGCATCCACCTCGGGAATCTCGGCAAGGAGTTCGTCCTTGTACCGCTCGGCAAGGCATCCGCAGGCGATCAGGTATTTGAGATTCTCCTGCTTTAACTGCCCCATCTCGATCAGGGTGTTGATGCTTTCCTCCATGGCATCCTTGATGAAGCTGCAGGTGTTGACGATCACAACATCCGCCTCATGTTCATCGTTTACGATATTCATATGTCGCTCGGCCAGAATGCCGAGCATGGTCTCGCTGTCACAGAGATTCTTGTCACAGCCGAGAGACACCATTAATATATTCATGCATTCTTACCGGCTTCCACACAATTGTACATCAGCATGGCGATCGTCATGGGACCGACACCGCCGGGTACCGGAGTGATCGCACCGGCCACAGGCTCGATGCTTGCGAAATCACAGTCACCGCACAGTTTTCCGTTCTCATCTCTGTGGATACCCACATCGATCACAGTTGCACCCTCTTTGACATAGGATGCGTCAATCATCTTCGGCTTGCCGATGGCAACCACCAGGATGTCGGCACGCTTGCAGACTTCTTTTAAATCCCTGGTTCTCGAATGACATACCGTCACCGTTCCGTTCTCGCGAAGAAGCAGAATGGACATCGGCTTTCCGACAATATTGCTTCTTCCGACAACCACGCACTCCTTGCCTTCGATTTCGATATTGCTTCTCTTGAGTAGCTGGATCACACCCGCAGGTGTACAGGACACGAAGCCGGGCTTTCCGATGGAAAGTGCTCCCACGCTCTGTACGTGGAAACCGTCCACATCCTTTGCGGGTGAGATTGCATCGATCACCTTGTCTTCACTCATATGTGCGGGAAGCGGAAGCTGTACGAGGATTCCGTGAACACTGTCGTCCTCATTTAATTTCTTGATGATATCAAGCAGTTCGTCCTCGCTTGTTGACTCGGGGAGCTCATAGGAAAGTGACTTGATGCCGATATACTCACATGCTTTTTTCTTATTACCCACATACACTGTGGATGCGGGATCATTGCCCACCTGAATAACCGCAAGGCAGATTTCCTTGCCGGCTGCTTTAAGTGATGCAACCTCTTCTTTTAATTCGTCTTTGATCTCTTGAGAGATTCTTTTTCCGTCAATTCTAAGTGCCATAATGTCCCTCCGATTAGAACAGTCCGGTGATCACACCGTCCTCGGTTACATCGATACGCTCTGCCGCAGGCTTCTTCGGAAGTCCGGGCATCGTCATGATCGTTCCGGTGATCGCAACCACAAATCCTGCGCCTGCGCTGACATAAACCTCTCTGACATTCACTGTAAAACCGGTGGGACGTCCGAGAAGTGTGGGGTCATCCGAAAGCGAATACTGATTCTTGGCGATGCAGACGGGAAGCTTGCCATATCCGAGTTCCTCGATCTTTGCAAGTGCCTTCTCTGCCTCCTTTGTATAAGAAACATCCTTGGCACCGTAGATCTTCTTCGCAACTGTTTTGATCTTTTCCGCAAGCGGAAGATCATCTTTATACAAAGGCTTGAACTTGGAAGGCTTTGTCTCGATCACGGATACAAGTTTTTCCGCAAGTGCGATTCCGCCTTCGCCGCCCTTCTCCCAAACATTGGCAAGAGAGAATTCGCAGCCCATATCGTGGCAGAAGTTCTCGATGAAGGAAAGCTCCTTGTCCGTATCGGATACAAAGCGGTTCACGGCTACCACAATGGGTACGCCGTACTGCTGTACATTTTCGATATGCTTCTCTAAATTGAGAATACCCTTGGCAAGCGCGTGAAGATCTTCCTTGGAAAGTTCGTCCTTCACAGCTCCGCCGTTATACTTCAGTGCACGCACCGTAGCCACGATCACAACCGCATCGGGTGCAAGCCCCGCCTTTCTGCACTTGATATCAAAAAACTTTTCGGCTCCAAGATCCGCCCCGAAACCAGCTTCCGTGATTGCGTAGTCCGCGAGTTTTAAAGCCGTCTTGGTGGCTCTTACGGAGTTGCAACCGTGAGCGATATTCGCAAAAGGACCTCCGTGTACGATAGCCGGTGTGTGCTCGAGTGTCTGAACAAGGTTCGGCTTGATCGCATCCTTAAGAAGCGCGGTCATGGCACCGACACAGTTAAGATCCGCCGCGGTCACGGGCTCGTTGTCCACATTGTAAGCCACGATGATCTCGGAAAGACGTTTTCTCAGATCTTCGATGTCCTCAGCGAGGCAGAGGATCGCCATAATCTCCGTCGCCACGGTGATCACAAAGCCGTCCTCTCTTACAACACCATCCGCACGCTTACCCATACCGACGATGATATTTCGAAGAACACGATCGTTCATGTCGAGACAACGCTTGTGAATGATGCGCTTGGGATCGATGCGAAGTGCATTGCCCTGCTGCATATGATTGTCAAGCATGGCAGCAAGCAGATTGTTGGCGGAGGTAATAGCATGAAAATCCCCGGTAAAGTGAAGGTTTAATTCGTCCATCGGCACAACCTGAGAGTAACCGCCGCCTGCAGCTCCGCCCTTGATGCCGAAGCAGGGACCGAGCGAGGGTTCGCGAAGTGCGATCACGGCCTTCTTTCCGATCTTGGCAAAAGCCTGACCGAGGCCGACCGTCACCGTGGTCTTCCCTTCACCCGCAGGTGTGGGATTGATGGCGGTAACAAGTATCAGCTTTCCGTCCTTGTTCTTGGAAATCTTCTTGATATAGTCCTCTGAAAGTTTTGCCTTATACTTACCGTAAAGCTCCAAATCATCCTCTGTGATTCCGATGGATGCCGCAACCTCCTTGATGGGAAGCATCTGTGCGGACTGCGCGATCTCAATATCACTAAGCATGTTGTTCTCCTTTAAATCTATAAATTGTTCTCGATATAATTCTCAAATTCTTCTTCCGTCATCAGGACTTTCCTGGGCTTGGTTCCCTCCTCGGGTCCCACCACACCGGCATCCGCAAGCTGGTCCATAATCCTTGCAGCTCTGTTAAAGCCGATCTTATAGACGCGCTGTAACATACCGATGGAAGCCTTCTCCTTGGAGATGATAAATTTGCCCGCTTCGGCAAAGTACTCGTCTAAGTCATTGCCGGAACCGCCCGCTGCGGAAGGTCCGCTTGCAGCGCCGCTTTCAATCTCCGTGGTGATACTGTCATCGTAATCCGTCTCACCGTTCTTCTCCTTCAGGAAATCGCAGACACCCGCAATCTCATCATCCGAAAGAAACGCACCCTGTACGCGGACTGGTTTCGGATAACCTGTCGGATAAAAGAGCATATCGCCCTTGCCAAGAAGCTTCTCCGCACCCACCATATCAAGGATGGTTCGGGAATCCACGCCCGAAGATACGGACATGGCGATACGCGAAGGAACATTGGCCTTAATTAGACCCGTAATAACATCCACGGACGGACGCTGGGTTGCGATCACAAGATGAATGCCTGCTGCACGGGCCAGCTGCGAAATCCGCACGATCGCGTCCTCTACCTCGCCGTGTGCAACCATCATCAAGTCTGCCAACTCGTCTACGATCAGGACGATCTGCGGCATTTTCTTCAGTTCTTCGTTGCCCTCTTCACTTCCGGTCACGGAAAGAACCTTGGCATTGTAGCCTTCCAGGTTTCTGACATTATACTGGGAGAAAAGCTGATAACGTCTGGTCATCTCGGCAACCGCCCAGTTTAACGCACCCGCAGCCTTCTTCGGATCCGTAACCACCGGGATCAGCATATGAGGGATACCGTTATATACCGCAAGTTCTACCTGCTTCGGATCGATCATAATGAGCTTGACGTCATCGGGATGCGCCTTGTACAGGATACTCATGATGAGTGTATTGATACATACGGACTTACCGGAACCGGTTGCGCCGGCGATCAGTAAGTGCGGCATCTTGGCAATATCTGCCACGATCACCTGTCCGCCGATATCCTTTCCTACCGCAAATGCGATCTTGGATCTGATATTCTTATAGGCCTCGGATTCAAGGAGCGACCTGAATGTCACAGGCTGACTTTCCTTATTCGGAACCTCGATTCCGATGGCGCTCTTTCCCGGAATCGGCGCTTCGATTCTGA
>CAMOHF010000137.1 GCA_946614685.1 uncultured Clostridia bacterium
CACCTTACCTGAAGCAGGCTATGAACGAGGCGATCGATCTGATCGATGTGGCCAAAAAACGCAAGCATATGGAATGACAAAGGAGGAAGTACGATGTCAATCGTAGCCGGGTTTATGGTTCCGCATCCGCCGATGATCGTACCGGCTGTCGGACGCGGCACAGAAGCGGTGGTAGAGGAGACGACAAGGGCGTATCGGGATGTGGCGAAAAGGATCGCGGAGATCGCGCCGGACACCATCATCATTACCAGTCCGCACAGCGTTATGTATGCGGACTATTTCCATGTGTCTCCGGGTGAGGGGGCGGAAGGCGATTTCGGCAGATTCGGAGCTCCCGGGGTTTCTTTTGATGAGGCCTATGATTATGAATTCGTAGATAAACTGACCGAACTTGCGGTGGAACGGGATTTTCCTGCCGGGATCGAAGGAGAGCGTGACAGCCGACTCGACCACGGAACCATGGTTCCTCTTTATTTCATACGGCAGTATTACAGCGGAGGAAAGATCATCCGGATCGGACTTTCCGGATTATCGCTGGCACAGCACTACCGTCTGGGCATGATGATACGGGAAGCCTGCGATGCGCTTGGAAGAAAGGCTGTCTTTGTCGCAAGCGGAGACCTGTCACACAAGTTAAAAGAAGACGGTCCTTACGGGTATGTACCGGAGGGACCCTTGTATGATGAGCGGATCATGGATGCGGCCGGTCGTGCGGCATTCGGAGAAATGCTCTCTTTTGATGAGACTTTCTGTGATAAGGCTGCGGAGTGCGGACACAGATCTTTTGTGATCATGGGCGGTGCATTTGACGGACGTTCCGTGGCTGCCGAGGTGCTGTCACATCAGGATGTGACCGGCGTGGGATACGGAATTACGGTATTCACACCGAAGACCGAGAATCCGAACAGGTGCTTTCTTGAGGAGATGCTTCGGCAAATCGAGGCGGAGCGTGAACAATCGGATGCGTACGTAACTCTGGCCAGGCTGTCCATGGAGCACTACATCAAAACGGGAGAAGAACTTCACCTGTATGAAGATGTCCCGGAGGAACTTATGTCTTCGATGCCGGAGGAACTGCGCAACAAGCAGGCCGGTGCATTTGTCTCGATCCATAAAGAGGGACAGTTACGCGGCTGTATCGGAACCATCGGTCCGACCACGGACTGCCTTGCGGAGGAAATCGTACAGAATGCAGTCAGCGCTTCCGCGCGGGATCACAGATTCAGTCCGATCACAGAGGACGAGCTTCCTTGGCTTACGATCCATGTGGACGTTTTGGGTGAGCCGGAGTATATTGACACAAAGGATGAACTGGATGTAAAGCGCTACGGTGTGATCGTGACAAGCGGCTACAAGAGAGGTCTGCTCCTTCCGGATCTGGAAGGGGTTGATGACGTGGAGACACAGGTTTCCATCGCCATGCGAAAGGGAGGCATCTCGCCCGCGGAAGATTACAGGCTGCAGAGATTCGAAGTCATCCGTCATACCTGAGAACAACCGAGGAACCATACATGAACAAGAGAGCAACAGTGAAACTGAAGAAGGGCGAAGGCCGGTATCTGAAAGCCGGCGGCGCCTGGGTTTTTGATAATGAGATAGACGAGTATACAGGATCTTACGAGAACGGAGATCTGATCGACCTGATCGATTTTGACGGTTACCCGATGGGTGTCGGGTATATCAATGACAACTCCAAGATCCGTGTGCGCATGCTCAGCAGAAAGCCGGATACGGTTGTGGACGACGGACTGTTCTACGACAGAGTGAAGGCTGCCTGGGAATACAGGAAAACGGTACTTGCAGAGAGGGATCTTGGTTCCTGCAGAGTCATCTTCGGTGAAGCGGATTTCCTGCCCGGGATCACCATCGATAAGTATGAGGACGTTCTGGTGGTGGAATCGCTGGCACTCGGTATTGACAGGTTTAAGGAAACCATCGTCGAACAGCTTAAGAAGGTTCTTGCTGAGGACGGAATCAACGTGCGCGGTGTCTACGAGAGAAGTGATTCCAGGGAGCGAAAGAAGGAAGGACTTCCGCAGCACAAAGGGTTTATCGGAGCGGAGTTTGATACCGATGTCGAGATTACGGAGAACGGGATTCATTATATGGTGGACGTGGTAAACGGACAGAAGACCGGATTCTTTCTCGACCAGAAATACAACCGTCTTGCAATGCAGAAGATCTGCCGCGGCAAGAAGGTTTTGGACTGTTTTACGCACATGGGTACATTTGCTTTAAATGCGGGATTCGGCGGGGCAAACAGCGTTCTCGGTCTGGATATCTCGGAGTACGCCGTAGAACAGGCAAGGGCCAATGCTGTTTTGAATCATTTGGATGACAGAGTGCGTTTTAAGGCGGCAAATGTATTTGATGAGTTGCCGATCTTGCTGGAAGCGGGAGAAAGCTATGATGTGGTGATCCTGGATCCGCCTGCGTTTACAAAGTCCAGAGAGGCTACAAAAAAGGCCGTGAAGGGATACCGCGAGATCAATATGAAAGGACTCAAGCTTGTGAGGGACGGAGGATATCTCGCCACATGCTCCTGCTCGCATTTTATGACACAGGAACTCTTCACCAAGACGATCAAGGAAGCGGCGAAGGCCGTGCACAAGAGATTACGGCAGGTGGAGTTTCGAACGCAGGCTCCTGATCATCCGATCCTCTGGGCTGCGGACGAGAGCTACTACCTCAAATTCATCATCTTCCAGGTCGTCGATGAGCGATAGTTAAGCACAACCGAAGAAAGTTCGCTGCAGCGGCACAAAAAAAGGAGACTTTAATGAGTCTCCTTTTTTCGCGATCCGTCCGACGGATTGACGTGTATCAGTCCTCGATGGGGCTTGATACGACGACCTTGTGATCGTACCACTTGTTCTTGGAGCCGATCAATGCAAGATCGAATTCCTCGTCAAGCGCAGGTACGGGAACGTCGAAGCCGTGAACCTCTTCGGTTGTACCGTCTTCGTACTCTACAGTATCAAGGGTGGGCTCTAGAAGCTCGGCACCATCCTTCTTGGCATCCTCTGCAAGCCCGGGGAAAAGGTTTACGATGTTCTTGGATGTGAGTGTGATGTGAACGGTCATCTTGCCGTCCTTTACGGTAAGGTCAGCAGTATCATTTAAAGGATCTGCAATGTGAAACATGGAACCGTCGGTGGTGAACTTTACCTTGTAGGTTCCGTCCGCAAGATCGGATGCCTTCTTGGCGTCCGTGGAAGAAGCGCCTGCTGCGCCCGCATTCTTGATGGCTTCGGCAGTGTGAGCTACATAGAGATCCTGAACGGATGCGATACGGCCGAGACCTGCGATCTGGCAGTCAACACTGTCAAATGCACCGGATGCAGTAAACATGCTCTTCCAGGAGTCTTCCTCATCGCCTGCCATATCGTTGTTGGCATGATCGCCTGCAACAACCATCAGAGGACGAAGAATAACCTTCTTGTATCCGGCGTCCTTTACGTCCTTGATCACCTCTTCACAAGCGGTCTCTTCGGGCTCGCCCTCAACGGTTCCGATGAAGACGTTCTTGTAATCGAGGTCCTTCATCTGCGTCGCCATCTGGCTGTAGCTTACCTTGGCTGTATGTGCGGTACCGTGGCCCATGAAGACAAATGCGACGCCGTCATCGGCTGCCTTGTCAAGGCTGTCAAAGCCTGCTTCCTTGACTGCCTCTGCAACGACTGCTTCCGCAACAGCCTTCTTGTCATCGTTGATCACGGTCGCATCCTTGCCAACCTGGCCAAGCAGGGGCTCTGCAACCGAGACAGTCTCGAACTTGTCGGAATACTTGTCCAATGCTTCAATGATTTCATCGTACTCAGCTCCGTGCATCAGGTGTGTGGGCTGGATAACCAGGTTCTTGACACCGTTTGCCACGGCACGATCCAGTGCCTGGTCGATGTTATCGATCTTCTCACCGTCTCTTGCCTGCACATGGTTGATGATGATCTGTGCGGTAAATGCACGACGTACGGACCAGTCGGGATTTGCCTTGGCAATCGCATCCTCAACGCCCTTGATGTCCTCGGAACGGCTCTCGTTAAAGGAGGTACCGAAGCTTACCACGAGGATTTCATTCTCACCAATCTTGTCGGCATTTAAAGGATCGTCCTTCGATGCGTCGCCTGTGTCACGGCCGAAGTAATCGGGATCGGCGTTCTCACCCTCGACAAGTTCCTTCTGCGCATCTGTAAGCGCATCCCACTTTGCCTTGGCTTCGGCACAGAGATCGTCGGTCTCCGGTGTCCACTCCTGAACATAGATGGCGTCGATCAAATCAGCAACTTCTTTTGCAAGCTCTTCGTCGCTTTTCGCGTCAGCAGCGGTTGCAACGGCTTCGGTTGCAGTAGCGGTGGTAGCAGGCTCTTCCTTCTTGCCGCATCCCGTAAGGAGAGAAGCAGCAAGACCGATCAGGGCCATTGTAGTAAATGCTTTGCGTTTCATAACAAAACTCCTTTGAAAAATAAAATTCCCGCGCACGGGGCACGGGTTCATGCAAACAAGGACAAGCAGAACTTGCCTTCTGTCT
>CAMOHF010000138.1 GCA_946614685.1 uncultured Clostridia bacterium
TGTGCGAACAACTGCTTGAAGTAGTAAAACAGCGGCTGATACTCCTTGGAGAGTGCGGTGATCGGCGTATCCACGCCCATAGAGCCGATGCTCTCGCCGCCGTCCCTTGCCATTGCAAGGATGCCTTCATGGAAGTTTTCCCAGGTGTAGCCGAAGGCC
Source organism: uncultured Clostridia bacterium (assembly GCA_946614685.1). Classification (GTDB taxonomy): domain Bacteria; phylum Bacillota; class Clostridia; order Lachnospirales; family Lachnospiraceae; genus Coprococcus_C. The sequence continues at coordinate 160 of CAMOHF010000138.1, forward strand.
TTCTGCAGTCTCTTTCTCTCCTCCGCATGGATTGCGGGTACCTTCTTGTTCGGGATCTTGATGTCCGAAAGCAGGGTAAGTTTGCTGTCGAGCCACTCACCGTAGGGCTTGGCCAGTGCGTACTTTTCCTTGATCTCCTCATCGAGGATGATCCGCTTTTCTTTGGTATCCACGAGCAAAAGCTTGCCGGGATGCAGGCGTTCCTTCTTCACGATGTGCGCTTCATCCAAAGGAAGCACGCCCACCTCTGAGGAAAGGATCAGTCTGCCGTCGTCCATCACGTAGTATCTCGAAGGACGGAGGCCGTTCCTGTCAAGGATCGCACCCATACAGTCACCGTCTGAAAAGAGGATGGACGCCGGTCCGTCCCAGGGCTCCATCATGGTTGCATAGTACTGATAGAAATCTCTTTCCTCGGGCGAAAGGGTTTCATTATGTGCCCAGGGCTCTGGGATCATAATGGTCATGGCAAGGGGCAGGGGAAGTCCGCTCATCACCAGGAATTCAAGGGTGTTATCCATCATCGCAGAGTCGGACCCGCTCTCGGAGATGACCGGAAGCACCTTGGTCATATCCTCCGGATCAAACAGTCCGGTGTACATAGTCTCCTCGCGGGCCAGCATCTTGTCTGCGTTACCGCGAATGGTATTGATCTCACCGTTGTGCACCATAAAGCGATTGGGATGCGCTCTGTGCCAGCTCGGCATGGTGTTGGTGGAGAATCTCGAGTGCACCATAGCGATGGCCGAAGCATAGTCGGGATCCGTCAGATCCGTAAAGAAGGTGCGAAGCTGTCCCACCAGGAACATACCCTTATATACAATGGTTCTGCAGGAGAGCGAGGGCACGTATGTCGTGGCGCTGCTCTGCTCGAACTCTCTTCTTACGATATAAAGTTTTCTGTCAAATGCAAGATCATCGGCAAGTCCTTCCGGGCGTCTGATGAACGCCTGCCAGATATTCGGCATGCACTCTCTCGCCTTTGAACCGAGGACATCGGGATCCGATGCCACCTTTCTCCATCCGAGGAAGGTAAGACCGGACTTTTTCACAATGATCTCAAACATGGATTTTGCCTGGCGCATATCCAGGTCATTCTGCGGGAAGAAGAACATACCCACGCCGTAACCGCGCGCTTCCGGAAGATCGATTCCCTGCTCCTTCATCACCTTTTTGAAAAACGTGTGCGGAATCTGTGTCAGGATACCGACGCCGTCACCGGTTTTACCTTCTGCGTCTTTTCCTGCTCTGTGTTCGAGGTTCTCAACGATGGAAAGCGCATCATCCACCAGCTTGTGGCTTGCTCTTCCCTCGATATCGATGATGGCACCGATACCGCAGTTGTCGTGCTCAAACTCCTCTCGATACAATCCTTGTTCACGGATCTGCTTCATCTGGTCTTCCATGTTTTTTCCTCCTTGCAGGGTATAAAAAAAGGCACTCCAAGTGTAAAAACACTTGGAGCGCCATTGCTCCCGATTCAATATCTTCGGATAATATACCTTGTTTTATCTCTGAAGTCAAGAGATTTTTTCCATAAGTCGTGCCTTCAGAAATTCATATCTCTGTCTTTTCTCTTCCTTCGCAAAATGTACCTCGCGAAACTGCTCGGGACAATCCGTATAATCAAGTACTTCGTCACCGAACTGCTCGCTCGTAAGATCGAATACGCATCCGTCCACTACATTGAAGCAATGATAATTTCCGCCCGGTCGAAGAATCCCCCGTACGATACCGCCATAGAGATCCTGCAGCAGGAATGCGGTAATGGAACACTGTCCCAGCGTCGGATTCTCCGTACTCCAGTCCGCCCGCATCCTGGGCGCACAGGTATCCGCACACCAGAGGGTCTTTAAGATATCGTAGTAGTCACGCGGCGTTCTTCCGCTTGCATCTTTTACGTCGGCAGTCTCCCAGCCATAAAACCGATATGTATTCATAGGCATCTACTCTTCTCTGTGATCGAATACACGCTTGGTCTTCTTCTCGGACCTGGGAAGGGTCCCGACCGGAACCACGGTCACCCTCGGCGTGACATTCATCTTGGACTTAAATGCTTCCGTGATCAGCTTCGCCGTCTTCTCAAAGTTCACGCGTCCCTCTGCCTCCGCGGTCACGAGGATGACATCCTTGTTGATCTCTTCATCATGTGCGATGTTGATATTGTATTCGCTTGACACACCGTCGATCTCTCCGAGAAGTTCTTCCACCTGGCTCGGGAACATATTCACGCCGTGTACCTTGAACATGTCATCGCTTCTGCCGCGGATGATGTCCAGTCTCGGATGCTTGGATCCGCAGGGGCACTCGCCGGGGATGATGCGCGACAGGTCATGGGTCCTGAATCGAAGCAGGGGTGCGCCCTCCTTCACCAGAGTGGTGATCACGATCTCACCCTCCTCGCCGTCCGCTACGGGTTCGCCCGTTGCGGGATCGATGATCTCGATGTAAATATAATCATCCCAGTAATGCATACCGGTCTGCTTATCACAGTTGATGCCGATGCCCGGGCCGTAGATCTCGGTCAGGCCGTAGATATCATACAGCTCGATTCCCAGCTTATCGTGGATATACTCTCTCTTCTTCTCGCTCCAGCGTTCGGAACCGATCACGCCCTTGGTAAGACAGATCTGATCCTTCATGCCGCGGCGTTCAATCTCCTCCGCAAGAAGCAATGCATAGGAAGAGGTTGCACAGAGCACCGTCGACTTTAAATCCACCATCATGGAAAGCTGTTTCTCCGTGTTACCGGGTCCCATAGGGATCGCCATAGCGCCGAGTTTCTCGCAGCCTGCCTGAAATCCGATACCTGCGGTCCAAAGCCCGTAGCCCGGTGTGATATGAAGTCTGTCTTTGTTCGTGATACCTGCGGTCTCGTAGCATCTTGCAAACATGGTCGCCCAGTCGTCCACATCCTTGGCGGTGTAGGGGATGATGACCGGCTTTCCCGTGGTACCTGATGACGAGTGGATCCGCACGACTTCCTCATCCGGAACCGCCTGAATGCCGAGGGGATATGCATTTCGAAGATCCTCCTTGCTTGAAAAAGGAAGTTTTTCAAAATCCTCCTGGGAGGTTACACCCGTGATCCCCGCATCGCGGTACACCTTTCCGTAGTAGCTGTCTGTAGCGAGAAGACGCTTGATCTGCGCGTCCACCTGCTGAAGCTGTGTCGCATTTAACTTCATGATATTTCTCCTTTTGTACTGCCTGTTTCAAAGCCTGCCAAAAATGCTTGCCGGTTCGCTTCCTTATACTTTGCCGGAACTCTCGATTCTATCTCCGCAAGGATGGTCTCCCTGTCGATGCCGAGTTTTCCGGATCCCGCTGCCACGCCGAGCAGGTAGATATTCAGGAATTTGACGGAGCCAAGTTTTTCGCACGCTGCATCTCCGTCCACAAAGATACATCGCACATTGGCCTTTAAGTAATCGATCATGTCGGTTCCGTCGTACCCTGTCTCAAGCAGAGACTCGACGACAGGTGCAACCGCCGACGTATTTACAACTGCGAGTCCGTCCTCCGCAAGATAGTCGATGTTCCTTACCACCTCTGCTGGTTCGAATCCGAGGATAATGTCCGCCTTTCCGTGAGGAATCAGCGGGGAATACGCTTCATCGCCGATTCTTACGTGGCTTGTCACCGGTCCGCCTCTTTGTGCCATACCGATGGTCTCGGCCGAATGTACGGTGTTTCCTTCAACCATTGCGGAAGCCGCTATGATCTTGGACGCGAGCACCGTACCCTGTCCTCCGACGCCACAGATCAATATATCCTTACGCATCTGCAGCACCTCCTATCGCACCCACAGGGCATACCTGTGCGCAAAGCGTACATCCCGTACACAGTGATGTATCGATGATAACCTGCCCGTCCTTTGTCGTAAGCGCCGGACATCCCGTCTCACGGATACATTTCTTGCAGTTGATGCATTTCTCGCTTATGGTACATGTCCTGCCCGATTTCTCGATCGCGATACAGGGCGACTTGAAGATGATGGCCTTCACGCCCGGAAGCGCCGCACATTCGCGCACGGCAGAAATCGATTGCTCAAGGTCCAGAGGATTTACGGTCATAACCTTGCCGATGCCGATGCCCTCCAAAATCTTCGGTATGCTGACGGGATCAAACTGATGGCCCATCATATTTCTTCCCGTACCCGGATGAGGCTGGTGACCGGTCATGGCCGTGGTCCGATTATCCAGAATACAGATGGTTATGTCTGCCTCGTTCGTCACTGCATTTACCACACCGGTAAGTCCCGATGCGAAGAAGGTCGAATCGCCGATGAAGGCGAAGGATTTACCTTCGGG
>CAMOHF010000139.1 GCA_946614685.1 uncultured Clostridia bacterium
AACACTGCCGTGGCATCCTCACCGATGGAGTCCGCCGCCGTAAAGATTCCCGTGTCCGTGTATAATTTTGCCGTGATATCGTTATAGTTTCCGGTGCCGAGATGCACATAGCGCTTGATGCCCTCTTCTTCTCTTCTTACCACGAGCGCAATCTTGGAATGTGTCTTAAGGCCGACCAAGCCGTAAATCACATGGCATCCGGCTTTCTCAAGTTTTCTGGCCCAGTTGATATTATTCTCCTCGTCGAACCGTGCCTTGAGTTCCACAAGAACCGTAACCTGCTTGCCGTTTTCGGCAGCGCGTGCCAAAGCCGCAACAATGGGGCTGTTACCGCTTACGCGATACAGCGTCTGCTTGATGGCAAGTACATCGGGGTCATTGGCTGCCTCCCTGATGAAGTCCACCACCGGCGTAAACTCGTAATACGGGTGATGGAGCAGAATATCCTTCTCCTTGATCTGGTCGAAGATATTTCTGCCCGGATCAATTCCGGGAACAGGCTGAGGCACATATTTTTTGTTCTGAAGATGATCAAAGCCCGAAAGCCCCGCCACCTTGGAAAGAAACGTCAGATCGAGTGGACCGTGAATGGAGAAGACAACCCCGTCCACCACGGACAGGCGCTCCTTCAGTTCCTTCAGCAGCTTTTTATTGATATCCGCATCCACCTCGAGTTTGATCACCTCGCCCCAGGCTCTGCGTCTGATCTGCTTTTCGATTTCTTTTAAAAGATCCGCAGCCTCATCCTCATCAATGGAAAGATCGGCATTACGAATGATACGGAACGCATGTGCGCACTCAATGTTGTATGTGAGGAATAGTTTTGACAGATTTCTCTTGATCACTTCCTCAAGCAGGATGATGCAGCGTTTTCCGTCCCGTTCCGGAACTTCGACAACGCGCGGCAGCACAGAAGGTACCTGCACGGTCGCAATATCGGTCACCTCCGGGTTTTTCTTGTCCGTGATCAGAGCGCCGATGTTTAAGGATCGATTACTGATCAGCGGGAAAGGGCGTGAGGAATCCACCGCCATAGGTGTAAGAACAGGATACACCTCTTTGTCGAAGTACTTGTCCACATACTTCGCCTGTCGTTCATCCAGTTCCTCGTGATGCAAAAGAAGCACAAGCCCCTCTTCTGCAAGTTCAGGAAGCAGCATACGATTCAACGTCTGATACTGCTGCTTGCTCATCCTCTTGGTTTCAGGAATGATCAGATCAAGCTGTTCTTCGGGCGTAAGCCCGGCGATATCCTTCTTGGTAATCCCGGCTTCCACCAGATCCACAAGGGATGCCACGCGAACCATAAAGAATTCCGAGAGATTGGATTCCGTGATTCCGAGGAAACGAAGTCGTTCAAACAAAGGTATGCTCTTATCTCTGGCTTCGTTCAGGATTCTGTAGTTGAATTTCAACCAGGAAAGTTCTCGGTTGTAGTAGTTTTCCGGGTTGTCCAGCATTTTCTTATCCATGGATCACACGCTCCTTTTCTGTCGTAGTACCGGTCTGATACCGTAAACCTGTTCAAAGAAGTCCGCTCTTGCCTCAAAGAGTCCCGACTCCAGCGAAATATCCTCGTAAGTTGACACATAGATCAGCATTTTGTCATCGGTGACGGTCACGGAAATATCATCGATTTTTTGCGTATGGCTCTTGTCGAGCACATTCGCAATGCGCAGGATTGCCGCAAGTTTGGCAATCACAATAAAATCCGCACCTTCAAGTGTCTTTGAAATCTCCGTCTGTGAAGGCAGGTAGTAGAGATTGTATTTGATAATGTTCGCCACCTCCATGCGCTCCTTGTGCGTCAGTCCGATGATCTCGGAATTTGCCACTATGAAGTAGGAGTTTTGCGCACCGTCATGAAGATTGATGTAATTTCCGCACTCGTGCAAAATTGCAGAAATCTGCAGCAAAAGCCGCTCTTTCTTTCCGAGTTCGTGAATCTTCTTGAAGCTGTCAAAGAGCTTCAACGCAAATTCCATCACCTTGTCCGTGTGCGCCCTGTTACAGTGATAGCGCTTGTTCAGATTCTGTGCGGACGCCACGATGTCATCCTCAAAATTGTGATCAAAGCAGACACGACTTCCCTCGTCCATATAGCCCGCCATGATACCATCGCACAGGTCCACGTTCGGCACGTACACCTCTTCCGCCTTACAGTTGTTCAAAAAAGATGTATAAATGATCACCGTGGGAAGCACAAGGGTCGCGCGTTCGTATGGTATGCCATACTTGTCCGACAGATCCTGCGGCGTCATCTTCGCAAGTTTCCGGTACATCTTTTCAAACTGCTCGCGGGAGATGCTCTCCCGGTCCTTGATCTCCGGAATGAAGCTTTTGATGGTATCCGCAGCCTCTCCTACCATCAGGATGTTCTTGATCTCCTTATCATTCAGGTAAATGTTTCGAAATGTTGCGATATCACTGTCCACATACTCACTGATCACCTGATCCATGCGACCGGACTTGCTTCCCACCATAGAAAGATAGTCACGTACGCGGATCGCACCGATGTGGATATTCTCGGTTACGATGAGATTGTTCTTGTCAAACAGAGAGATCTGGATACTGCCCGCTCCCACATCGACAAAGGCCGTATTCTTGCTTACAACCTGATGAAAGGCATCATATCTCGCCACCATGCCTTTAAAGATCATGTAGCGCTGTTCGGAATTGCTCAAAACCTTAACCACGATGCCCGTGTTTCTCTTGATATAATCCAAAGCAAGCTCCTGATTGGACGCCTCTCGAATCGCACTTGTAGCAAACGCCCGATAATCTGTAGCTTGATACTCTTTCATTTTTTTCTTAAAATCCTTCAGGATCTCGCAAACCTCGGACAGGACCTTCGTGGCCAGGGCACCCTTTCTGTAGGTGTCCTTTCCGAGTTCAACAGACTTGGATATCCGATCCAGTTCCCGAAATTTTTTCTTACCCGATATCTCATAGATTTTCAGGATCAATTCGCTCGATCCCACATAGATGGACGCAAAGGTCTTCACTGCCATAATCAGCCCTCCGTATAAGGTGATTCATCCTTCGGTTCGTTCTTTTCAAGTAAATAAAGCAGTTCGAGCACCGTCTTTGAAAAGCCCGGATGCCATGCATAAGGTGCGATGGCCGCAAGAGGCTCAAGTACAAAGCGCCGTTTGGCCATCCACGGATGCGGGATGGTCAGGTGCTCTTCCATAATAATTTCCTTGTCATATAAGATGATATCGATATCCAGCGTGCGCGGGCCCCAGTGCACCATACGCTTTCTGCCTGCGCCATCCTCGATATCGTTGATCACATGCAAAAGTTCCTCCGGTGTGTAAAGTGTCTCGATTTCCAAAGCGCCGTTTAGAAAGTCATCCTGTTCCACATCACCGAACGGTTTGGTCACGATATAATCCGATACCTTGGTCACACGTATGGATGCATCCTTGGAAAGCTGCTCCACAGCGTAATCAAGATACCCCTCCTTGTCTCCAAGATTGGAACCGATGGAGAGATATACCACATGCTTTCTTCGCTCGATGTCCACGCATACGGTATCAAAGTCGGCATCGATCGGCGCTTCGGGCTTTGAAATCCGGATGCGTACGCGTTTCACAAGATCATACTTCACGAGCAAGGTATCCGCCACGCTCTCCGCCGCAGCTTCAATCAGGTCGTATTTGTCCTCTGTCATAGCCCTGATGATATCCGCACAGACATCCGCATAATTGACCGTAAGAGAAAGATCATCGGAAACACCCGCGTCACGAAGTGAAAGATAAAGCTCCGCCGTCACAAAAAACTTCTGCCCTTTTTGTTTTTCCTCGGGCAGAACGCCATGGTGCGCAAATACCTCCAGATCCTTGATCACGATTCTGTCCATATCAGTCCTCTTTTTCGCGTTGCACTGCGTAAATCATGTCCAGCGCGCGGCGGTTCTTTTTAACATCGTGTACACGGTGAAACAGCGCGCCGTTTAAGTACCCCTGCACGGTAAGCGCTACCGTAGCCTCTTCTCTTTCCTCCACAGGAAGTGAAAGTGTATTACCGATCACGGACTTTCTCGAGATACCGAGCAGCAACGGATATCCGAGACAGGTGTATGCTTCCAGTCTCGCCAAAACCCGAAGATTCTGCTTCGTATCTTTGGCAAATCCGATCCCGGGATCGATCATGATCTTTTCGTCCGGAACGCCTGCCGTCTTGGCAATCGCCACACTCGAAAGAAGATCCCGTTTCACGTCCTCGATCAGATCACCGTAATCCGTATTCGGACGGTTGTGCATCAGACAGCACGCCACCTTATGTTTCGCGATCACTTCCGCCATACCGTCATCCTGCGTAAGCCCCCAGATATCATTGATCAGATCCGCGCCAGCAAGGATACCGGCCTCCGCAACCTTCGACTTGCTGGTATCAAGAGAAACCGGAATCTCAAAACGCTCCTTGATCGCCTCGATCACGAAGCAGGCGCGCGC
>CAMOHF010000140.1 GCA_946614685.1 uncultured Clostridia bacterium
CCGATTCAAGCAGACAATTTGTCACGGAGATCTTCGCATCTCCCGTGTAGGTCCCGACGCCCACGCAGGTAGCGCTGCCCCCGTCGAACAGATACTGACCGGTCTCGATGGAAATCGGACCTCCCAAGCCGGAACCGATACACAGTCCGCGTCTTCCGTTCACGGAGATGGCGATCTGACCGTTCTGCCTGAAGATCAGGCTGCCGTGCCTGCTCTTGGCATCCGCACCGATGCCGTAGCTGTCCGAAGTGTTCAGATGAATCTTCAGACTGCCGTCACCCTCGATGCGAAGGGTCGAACTTTCCGGCACATGAATACCGGCATTGTTTAAGATATTCTCACCCACAAGTACCAGGGTGACGTCACTGTTCTCGCCGATCTCGATGACCGGTCGGTTCTTTTCGTTGGAAAGATAGGCGTTCTCAAGTGTGATGATCCCCGAGTAATCCGGCATCACCGTCAGATGGACGCCCGTGGAAACCTGTGGCGTGCCGACCACCGTGATATCCTTGTAGACCGGCGTATCCTTGCCCACCACCATATCGGTATAGTGTCCCTTCACCAGCGCGGAAAGGGTGACGCGGTTGGTTCTGCCCGCTACGTAGATATGTTTGGAAACGCCATCCACACGCTCCTGATGGAAGCGCTTGATCTCTGTTTTGATACTTTCCGGAATGGAGGGTACGATCTCCATCTCGGGCCGCGCGGTGTAGAATCCCTGGATCAGATCGGCACCCAAGTGGATCACCATCTCCAGTTCCTCAGTTGTTTCCACACCCTCCGCCAAAGCCATGATGTGGTTGTCATGGCAGAAGTCTATGATCTCGCGCACAAAATGCTGTTTCTGCGGCTTGTTCGGTATGTCGGAAAGCAACGAGCGGTCGATCTTTACGTAGTTCGGCATATAGCGAAGCAGGTTGCTGACATTGGAGTAACCGGTGCCGTAGTCGTCAACCGCGATCTCAACATTCAGCTTTCGGAAGAATTCCTTTAACCGGTTCAGGTCGTCATCGGAAAGCTCCGCTTCCTCAGTGAGCTCCACCACGGCAATGTCCGCGTTCTTCTCGAGGAGTTTCGCCATCTTGTTGTAATCGTCCTCATCCATCTTCACGCCCGGAATACTGTTGATGAAGACCTTTGCGCGACCGAAGTCCGCCCTGTGTTCTTCAAGAATGTTCAGAACATTCATGAAGGTCGCATACTCCACGTCGGGGAGTCTTCCGAGAATGTTGGAATACTTGATGATATCAAGGGGAGACACGGGAATCTCTGTGCGCGCACGCATCAGCGCCTCATAGGAATAGATCTCTCCGTCTGTAGCGCGAACGATCGGCTGGAATCTGTAATTTAGCAGGTTCTCGTCCAGGATCTTCTCAACCAGATCGCAGATTTCCTTCTCCTCGGTCGAGAGATGATCGTAGGGGGTTCCTCCCACCGCAAATTTACCGGTGCGAAGCTTGCCCACCTGCTCGTCCAAAAGCTGAATCACGTTGTATCTGCGGGTACTCTCAAGACCTCTTGCGACCAGATTCACCCAGCGTCTGTATATATCGTCGTAACTTCTCGGCACACTGCCGTAGCTTACGACGGCGTAACCGTAACACTCGTTCTCATGGAACACCGGCGTGAAAATGTATGCCGTCGGTTTCTCTCGTTTTTCGTACAGATCAGGCAGGATCTCCTTCGTGGGAAATGTCTCCTGCACCCCGACAATGGTGTCCTGCTGCGTATTGTTGTAGCGCACCGCATAGATCATGCGCTCGGGGTATCCTTCATTTCTTACATGAATACTGGAATCATGTCCCATATTCTTCCAGGGCTCTGCGATACAGAGGTGGAAGCTCTCGGCGCCTTTGATCTGATAGGCGTAGTTGAACACGAAGCGGATCAGGTCCTCCAGGCTCGTCTGGGACTGCACGTCCTCCGCCATGGTATTGTTCACGGAGTCAAAGCCCGCGGAAGAGATATCCGTCGCCCACTCCGTGCGCTTTCTCGAAAGGCTCGGCATCGTGATCGTCTTACATCCGCAGCTCTCACCCACGACCACATTCGGATGCGTCACGAAGGGACCGATGTCCCTGCCTCTGAATTTGGCGTACATATAATCTGCCGCATAGGAACCGCAGTCAAATGCCGGGATCACCGCGGAGGTGATCGTCTTCGGTGATGTCTGTCCTTCTTCCGTGGAATCGTAACTTGCGACGGCGATCTGGTCGGGAATGGTTATACCACGTTTCTCCAAAGCTTCGCACAGACCGATGGCCATAGCGTCGTTCGCACATACGACAGCCTCGGGAAGTCGTCCGGATGAGATCAGTTTGTCGGCGCACTCCTCACCGCTCTTGTACCAGAAATCTCCGTAAAAGATGCGATCCTCATCTACCGTAAGATCATGCTTCGCCATCTCGTCACGAAAAGCGGCAAGACGCTGCATGGAATGTTCATGCCAGCGCTTGCCGTTTAAGAATGCTATATCCTTGAAATGATGTACCTCGATCATATGACGGACAACAGCCGCCATAGATGCATATCCATCGGTAAATACCGAATCAAAGTGTTCGCTTTCGCGCTCGATCACAAGCACGGGTCCGGAAAAGTACTCGTGGAGCTGATGCTCGATCACGTCGGCGATGTTGCCCGTCTGGATCGTGTCTTTCACAAAAACCACGCCATCGAAGACATCGGGATGAAAGAGGCGGAAGATGTTGCTCTCGCCCTTCTCACGCTCGATCATATCCTGATACTTTCTGTACATAGAAAATATACAGGCGTCCATATCATGGGAAAATGCCTGCTTTAAAAAGCCGGTAATAAACCGCTTCTGATAATCTTCATCTGCCTGGCCGATCAATACGGCGATACGTTTTCTTCCTGCCATAGAGCGTCCTTTCATCGTATACAACAACACATTTTATTATATCATATCTCACGTGTATCGTACACTCTTTTGTAGGCCCCTCTAGACAATATACTCCCTGAAAAATGCCGTTTGGGCATCATTCGCTTCCTTCGCAAGATCACTTCGGATATCAAGGTGAAATACATGTCCCGTATGCTCATCTCCATAGACGCGGCTCTCACACGGAACCCCTTGCTCCGTAAGCAGTTTCTCCATCGGTTCGAGCTCTTCAAGGAGAAAATCTCCTCCTGCGCTGAAGAGGTAGACCGGCGGATAGTCGGGTCCGATATGCTCCGTGATATCAAGCATTTCCCCGTAGTTCTCCGGATGTCTGCCGAGATACCCGGCAACCAGCCCCTTCGGACCTTCCTTCTCAATCATCTTCTTCAGATCATACATACCGCATGCAAGGCCGAGGGCAGCAAGCCGCAGCTTCGGTCGTTTCATAAGCATGATCTTTCTGTATTCTGCATCGGAATAGATTGTCGCATACTGGCTTGCGATCTGCGCTCCCGCCGAGTCTCCCACCATGAATACGTTGTTCATATCGAGGTTATATGTGTCCGCATTCGCAACGAGCCATCCGATCACCAGATTCAGATCGCGCAAGGGTGACGGGAATTTCGCCGCGGGTGCAAGTTTGTAATTGAAGGTTACGACAGCGAACCCACGCATGGCAAGATCCGCCGAATAGTACTGATACAGATCCTTGGATCCATACACATAACCGCCGCCATGTACATTGATGATCACAGGAAGCCTGTCCCGGGTTCGATCCGTGGGATAGCACACGTCGAGCGTATTGTCCTTCGGATCCCTGCCATAACGGATATCACGCACAAATGTAAGTTCTTCCGGCACGGTAAGTCCGGCGTCTCTCTTCCTGTCGGATTTTGTACAAGCCATTTTAAACATCCATCCGGACAGTGACATAAGCATCACTCCTTTACTGTTTTTACAAAGAACGGATACCGGTTCGGATACATTTTACTTCGCAGTACGCGAACAAATGCGATCATATTCATAAGCAGCGCCACAATCCATGCGCCTGCCTCAGCGAATGCCGTCGCCCGAAATCCCAGCGTTCCGACAAAAGCGATGATGATACCGACACGCATCACCATCTCCATAATACCGGAGCACATGGGTACAAAGGGATAACCCATACCCTGTACGGCGCTTCGAAAGACGAAGAGCAGATCCACACCGATCAAAGCCACGCCGCAGATCGGCAGGTACTGGCACGCATATCGGATGGACGCATCGCCGTTGATCAACAAACCTGCCAGAAAGCGAGGGAAGAAGACCATCACCGATCCGAGCAGCACGTATGCCACCAGCGAAATCTTCACACAGACATAGAGCCCTTCCTTCACGCGGTCAAAACGTCCCGCGCCGGTGTTCTGTCCCGTGAATGCGGACATCGCACTTCCGGAAGTACATGCCGGCTGCATAAAGAGATTCAGGTACTTGGTGCAGGCTGCATAGGATGTCGTGTAATCCACGCCGAGTCCGTTCACAAAGTATTGTACCACCATACAGCCCACAGCG
>CAMOHF010000141.1 GCA_946614685.1 uncultured Clostridia bacterium
CCGTTGTGCATGATCTCCGTTGTGGATACGGAGTCGTTCTCGTTGATGACGGGGATTATACGCATCTCGAGCAGAGTCTCGATGGTGTTTGTAACGTTAGCTCTTGTGAGTTTGTCTGTGATTCCGTCCTTTGTGAGGAGGATCTGGCCGCAGCGGTAAGAATACTCGGAAAAGCTTCTTGCGTAAGCATTCATGAGCTCGCACTGGCCAACGGAAGCGATGGCCTGCTTCTCACGTGTTGTGGTCGGGCGTTCCTTGAGGTCAAGGTAGCCGATGCCGACACCGATGGCGCCGGAGCTTACAAGGAGGACTTCCTTGCCGCGGTTCATAAGATCGGAGATGGAACGACAGAGCTTGTCGATGTTGCCGAGGTTCATTTTGCCGTTGTCGTATGTGAGAGTCGACGTACCGACTTTAACGACTATTCTTTTCGCAAAGTTGACCGGTGTACGTGATCCGCTGTATTTGCTCAAAGTAATTCTCCTTATCTTCTAATAATCAGACCAAACAAGAATAAACTCTTGCCTAATAAAATGCAAGGAAAGATTTATACCGGCCCCGGCTATCCCGGTTGCTGACCTTGGTTCGGATCCTGGCCCGGTCCCGGAGGCGGGAGAGTAGGTGTCGGAGTAGGAGTTGCCACTACATGTACCGGACAGGGTTTATCGTCCGTCGGGCAGAGGTAGCTGCCTGAGACGAAGTAATCCGTGTAAACCTTGTTTCCTTCTGCTGCACGGCATGCATCCGTCGGATAGTAGCCTGAGGAGCATATGGATTCGGTAACGATGGAGTCAGGCTTTTCGAAAGAGGCGCCCGGGAGATAAAGGTGGATGTGCTGCATGCACCATACCCAGATCTTGATGGCGCTGTCCCAGTCGCACTGCGGGATCTCGGTCTGCCTCAGTCTGTTATCGTAGCCGTACCATACGGCAGCGGTGTAGTACGGCGTGAAGCCGCAGAACCACTTATCGATGTTATCTGATGTCGTACCTGTCTTGCCGCAGGTGTCGATGACTTCGCCGTCTTCATTCTCGATCTGGCCGGAACCCCAGTCGGAAGGAGTATTGTTGTTGACGACTGCCTTAAGGATATCTGCGATGAAGAAGCATGTTTCTTCGGAATATACGCGGTAGCTGATCGGGTCGGACTTAACGATGACGTTGCCTTCGGAGTCGAGAACCTGTGTGTATGCGTAAGGTTCGACATAGGTGCCGCCCGTTGCGAATGTGTGGTAAGCGGCAGCCATCTCAAGAGTTGTCATACCCTTTGTAAAGCCGCCTACGGACTGTGAAGGGAATGCGCCTTCGGCAGTTCTGTCGATACCGACCTGCTTCAGGTACCAGAGAGCAGTATCGCCTCCGACTTCAGTCCAGAGCTCTGCAGCGATCGTGTTGAGTGAATATGTGAGAGCCGTTCTGATCGTGATCTCTCCGCTGTATGTACGGCCGTAGTTAACAGGCCAGTCAACGTCAGGTCTTGTAGGATCCAAATGCTTTGGTTCATCCCAGACTACTGTACCGGGAGCGATGAGGCCGAGCTCAAATGCCGGTCCGTAATCGAGAAGCGGCTTGATCGAAGAACCCGGGTTACGGTGCGTGGATACCGCACGGTTCAAAGACAGGTTCATTGTCTTCTCGCCATAGCCGCCCTGCATCGCCGCTATCGCGCCCGTCGCGTTGTTTATTACGACCATCGATGCGTTTGGCTTTTCCGGGTAGTCGGCTATCCTGTCCGGATCTTCCTGGAAAAGATCCCGGTCTTTGAATGCGTCGTCTAAGACCTCCTGGGGTCTTGGCTCAAGCGTCGTGTAGATATGGTAACCCCTGTTGTAGACGAGCGATGCGGCCAGGCTTCGGGAAATGCCTCTCTGCACAGCAATGTCGCCGATTACTTCGGAGATCGCGTACTCTACGAAATATGAATTGACCGTTGATGTGCGGTCCGTGCTTCTCTGCTTGAATTCAAGCTCGGTGTTGAGGGCTTCCTCGTACTCTTCCTCGGTGATCATGCCGAGTTCGTACATCTTGCCGAGGATAGTTCTCATTCTTCTCTGGGCATTTCTTCTGCCTGATTCTCTCAAAGGATTGTAGTAAGAAGGGCTCTTGGGGAGTCCTGCGATGAGAGCGCACTCAGGGAGTGTAAGTTCTGATGCGTTCTTTCCGAAATAGTTCATTGCGGCAGCCTGGACGCCGACATAGTTGTTGCCCATCGGCGCGAGGTTGATATAGAGCTCCAAGATCTCGTCCTTTGAAAGGTTCTGCTCGAGCTGCATTGCGGAGAACCACTCCTGGACCTTACGTGAAGTGGAGTGCTCGTCCTGGCCGCTTATGAGCTTGACCGTCTGCTGCGTGATAGTGGAACCGCCGTGAGTAGCAGAACCGCCGTTTGCGATCGCCGAGATGAGCGCGCTGCCGATACGCTTGATGTCGATACCGGAATGCTCGCGAAAACGCTCATCCTCGATTGCTATGATCGCATCATCAAGGTAAGTGTTTCTGATCTCGCTGTAGGATACGTAAATACGGTCAACGTTCTCGGAACCCGTGAGTTTTGCGATGACGTTGTTTTCGCTGTCATATACGAATGAAGTCTGAGATTCTTCTGCTGATGTGAGGTCGCCGATGGAGAGCGGCTTTGTAGTGGATGCGTAGCCTAAGAGCATGCCTGCGCCGAATCCGCCGAAAGTGAAGAAGAGGCACAATACGGCAACAATACCGATCTTGAGGATGTCGCCTACGAAGCTGACTATCTCGTGAGTGAGGCTTCTGTTAAATCCGCATTTGGTCGGTTTGCCTTTGAGCTGGCTTCGAAGCTCGTCGGCAAGAGCACTGTTCTCGGGTGCTACGGGTCTTGTGGATCTTTGTTTTTTATCAACATTCGAGGGCAAGATTACCATCTCCTCTTATATTTCTTTTAATAGTACAACGACAATTTTACCACGATTTCATCTATAATTAAGTGACTATTGTGAGGCAAAGAGAAGGGACGGGAGCATTTTGGAGGTCACAGAGCTTACGATTACGGCCGTTGGCAGCGAAGGACAGGGCATAGGAAACCTGCCTTCCGGCAAGACCTGTTTTGTTCCAGGAGTATTCCCGGGTGAGGTCTGCACGGTTCAGATAGAATCCGAGACATCCAAATATGCCGTGGCCGGAGTTATAGAGCTCATCAAGGCTTCTCCCGACAGGATCTCGCCCTTTGTTCCTTCAGATGAAGTGTCCGGCGGACTGCCTTTCGCATGCCTTTCCTACGAATCGCAACTTAAGATCAAGCAGACCCGTGTGCGTGACTGCCTGATAAGGATCGGAGGCTTTGATCCAGCCTTTGTCGACGGTGTCATGAAGCCCATCCTGGCTTCTGACGATCCTTCAAGATACAGAAACCACATGCAGTACGCGATAAGGGACGGCAGGATAGGCTTGATCGTAGCCAAATCAGATGAGATAGGAAGTTACGACGGAAAGCTCATCGAATATGAGATCTTCGGCAAGATAAAAGATACCGTGGAAGAGGTCTTCGGGCGCGCGCCGACCAGGCTTTTCGACGGTCTGGTATTGAGAGGGTCTCTGAGGACCAATGAGATCCTTGCTGAGCTTACGAGTTCATCTAGCCAGACCCACGAAGTCGTTATCAGGGACGCGAAGCAGTATATAGCTTCAACGGGCCTTAACGATGCGGTCCGCAAAACATGCGAAAAGGACGGCTTTAATCTCAACGGCCTTCTTCTCAGGATCAGTCCCAACAAGGTCTCGAAAAGAACCAGGACCGGCGTAAGGACCATAATCGAAGGCGTCGATTACTACGACGAGATCTTCTGCGGCAGAAAATTCAGGCTCAAGGCCGGATCGTTCTTCCAGGTAAACACAAGCCAGGCCGAAAAGCTTGCAAACAAAGCATCCGAAGCATGTGGCGGAGCATCCGTTATCTACGATCTTTACTGCGGATGCGGCACATTGGGTCTTGCGGTAAAGAAAAAGGGACAGAGCCTTTTCGGTATCGAAGTAGTACCTGAAGCAGTCGCATCAGCGAAGATAAACCGCTCTCTTGCGCTTTCACAGGACGAAGCATCCGAGTGCGAATTCATATGCAAAGACGTTCTTAAAGCAGACTTCGGTTCGCTGATAAAGAGTGGAAAGATCAAGGCGCCCGGCTGTGTTATCGTCGACCCGCCCAGAAAAGGTCTCGACATCGGTGTGGTCAAGAAGATCATGGAGCTCGGCGCACCTTCCGTCTGTTACATCTCATGTGATCCGGCCACGCTTGCAAGAGATCTCAAGATGCTGGCAAGAGAATATGAGATCCGGGAAGTAACTCCTGCAGATCTTTTCCCGAATGCGGCACATGTAGAGTGCGTAGTATTGATGTTAAGGAAAAATACATAAATCCGACAAGAGTGTTTGAACTGGAAGATGGTGTCGGCATTTATAGAA
>CAMOHF010000142.1 GCA_946614685.1 uncultured Clostridia bacterium
CCATCCGGGACGAGACGAGGTATCCGTATTTGAGGTTTCCAAGTCTTCATTCAAGGAACCGGCGCATGAAAAGAAGATCGATATCGGAAAACTGACCGGAAAGAAGTCTGATAAGAAGGAGAAGGTTTCCGAAGATATTTTCAGAGAGCTTACCGCTTCCGTACATGAGATTTCGGATCCCGGACGTTTTTTTGCCGACAGCATATACTCTCCCGGCAACCTGTCCGTTCGATATGACAACGAAGCACCCACGGAAACCTTTACGATTCCTGAGGTGTGTGTCAAAGCGTATAACGGCATGAAGCTTTCTGCGGACGAATACCATAGACTGAAGGGCATTCGTTTTTCGATGATCATCCTTGTATGGGGGCTCGGTATCCCCGTTATCGTACTTCTTGTTGTGATCTTACGCGGTAAGAACCGCATCGTATATGCAGGTCTCGTCATCGAGCTGGTATTCTTCATGATCTGCCTTCTCGGAGTCAGAGGCATGGTGAAAACCAAAGAAGACATCAGTGAATCCGAGTATGCGGATTTCTCATATGAAGTACTGAATTCCCTCTTTACGGACACGGATCTTGACGAGGCGGAGAAGCTTCTTGGCGGAGGAACCTCAGACAAAGAAGCGGCGCTTGCGGCATTCTACAACAGCGATCTGTATCTTGATATGGTTGATCAGTTAAGAGACGGCATCACGATCACACAGTCCGGCAGAGGTCTTACGGACCTGGTCCTTGTGGACCGCGAGACGGGCGAGATCCTTATATCCGACAAGTACAACAACAGGGTTTCCATTGAGACGGTTTACGGAAAGAAAGTATGGGAGACTGCAAAATCCGTAGCATCAAAGGAACACAGCGGTACGCTTACGGGCGGCATCTCGGGCGCCAATCGTGTGATCCTTTCCAAGAACCTTGACGGAAACGGATTATCCGGATATATGCTCGTAGGTATCTGTAATTACAGGATCAACCTGCGTCAGGAACTGTCACAGAATCATATCTACATCAGAAGAACAACCATCCTGTTCCTTCTGATCAGCGCGGTTTTGATTTACTTCCTGATGATGGAAGAAAGAGAACTTAAGGTTCTCGCCGACAACCTGAAGCGACTTGCGGAGGGCAGAGGCAAGATCAAGACGCATCGCGTACATGGCAAGGACATGAATTCCATCAAGAATTCCGTCTTTGAGATCGAGAAGAACATCGCCAGTGTCAATCACTCCAAGTACAAGATATTTGAAGCGTATTACAGATTTGCACCCAAGTCTATCGAGACCATCCTCGGAAGAGATTCCATTACCGAGGTAGGGATCGGTGACAGCACCAATTTAAACGGAACCTTGGCCGTTGTCTCCATGAGAGACCAGAGACGCTCCGACAAGGAGAATCTCATCGGCAAGAATCGCGTGTTTGAGATCTTGGAGAAGCAAAGAGAGGCAAGGGGCGGCATCTATGTGGCCAACAACGAAACCCTTACCAAGGCCAGACTTCTCTTCCCGGATGACAAAAACACTTCCATCGAATTCGGAACGGAAGTTTTAAACAGTTTAAGAGAGTGGAAGAAGAGAGATTATACGGATGTTTTGATCCTCCTTCACTATACGGACTTCTTCTACGGCGTCTGCGGTACGGAGAACCAGAGCATGTCCTTCCTGGTTTCGAGAGAGACCGAGAAACTTGCGACATACGCAGACTGGCTCAGAAGTTTAAGGCTTTCTCTCGTGGTAACCGATTCGGTATTAAAGCGTGAGACCGATATCGGAGAGACCAGATACATCGGATTTGTGACTGCGGATGCGGGCAAGCGTTTAGATCTCTACGAGGTGCTTTCCGCACAGGCGGGCAGAGTCGCAACTGCTAAACTCCGTACAAGAACTGCCTTTGAGGAGGCAATCAAACTGTTCTATGCGCAGGACTTCTTCCTCGCAAGAAATGCATTCACCGATATCCTCAGGGATTTCCCCGAGGATGAGCTTGCCAAGTGGTATCTCTTTGAATGCGAGACCCGCTTAAACGGCGGCGGTGAAGACAAATTTACCGGAGAGCTTCATCTGTAAGGGTATCTTACGGAAAGGAACTGACCTATGGGTAATCTGATCAAAGTCATGTGGAATGCCATAAAGGCACGGTTTACGCGTCTTGTCACCAAGATTCGTATGTTCACATCGAGTGGATATGTCCGTGCCCGCGTACTTGAAAGAATCCGTGGATTCTTCCGCAATGTCTTCAGTGTAAAGCCGAGAGACAAGGACGACTACTACGGCGTCTTCGGCTGGCTCATATCGAAGAAACTGGCATTTGCGATCGTGATCATCATCGGTGTCGTGTCGCTTCTTTATACGTACGCCACCTATCCGTCTCTTTTCCCGAACAGGAAGGGCGGAGATCATGTCAAGACCTACAAATACAATTCCATCATGCTCCGTATTGCGAAGGGCAATGTCCGCATCAAAGGAAAATCCGGCTATCTTGCTTATGAAGGCAGTGTTTCCAAAGGCAGCTGCAACGGCAACGGTACGCTCTACAATCCGGAAGGCAACATCGTATACCAGGGACATTTTACCAACAGCATGTACGAGGACCTCGGTACCTTCTATTATCCGGACGGCACCATCCACTACATCGGCAACTTCCACGAGAACCTCTTCTCCGGAGACGGTAAGCTCTACAGGGAGAACGGCAGCCTTGAGTATGAGGGTGCATTTACCTTAGGGATGAAAGAGGGCGCCGGTAAATTATTCGATACGGGCAATAACATCGTGTTTGACGGAGAATTCTCTCAGGACGAGATCAAGTACAGCGCACTGATCGGCATGACCAATGAGGAACTTGCGAAGGCGTATTTGGGACAGGTCGTGATGTACGACGACGGATCCGAACGCGTGAGAAGTATGAGAGATATTTCCGCACTCTCTGTGGAAAGAGGAGATGCTGCTTCCGTAGATGAATCCTACAAGGCCGCTACGATTTACGTATTGAAAGACAATTTCCGTTTCGGCGGAAAGGAATACAAGTCGATCAGTGAGATCACAGGGATCCTCGGTCAGCCCACCTACGAAGGTGTGTCCCGTGCGACACTGTCGGAGGAACTTGCGATCCGGGAGATGGGGAATCCAGGGGCTGCGTTTGATGCACTGCCGGAGGTTACGACCAAGAGCGAGTTTACCGAGTACACCCGCGTGACCGGCTATGACACAGAGTATGAAGTGTACCTTACCAGCTTTATCAAAGACGGACTGGTCTACAATTTCGTGACCGGAACCGGCGCGGATAAGGATATGTTTTCCTTCTATTACATCGCACAGGAAGACAGAAGTGACGTAGAGCAATAAATCTTTCCAATGTGACGGGATTGTGACTATCACCATTGTAAGATGGTCAAAACCTGTACGAGGAGATGACGAATATGCGACGAAAAACTGCCGGAAAACTTCATATCAGAAGAGGGATCGCAGCAGGGCTTGCTGCTTTGATGCTGTCGGCTTCCCTGATCGTTCCGGCTGTTCCCGCAAGGGCAGCGTCCGACACGACGCTGACACTTTCCACAGCGAAGACGCTGGCTGTCGCTCACAGTGAGAAGATTGAGGCCCTTGAGCTTTCCATAGAGTCCAAGCAGGCGGCGAAAACCTCCGCCCTAAAGAGCCTGGATGCCAAGCAGAAAAACATGAGTTCTTTTCGCTGGTCACCGCTGCTTTCTTTTAAACTTCCGACCAAACCGAACGAGCAGGAGGCCTTTGAATTTTCCTATAAGCCCGTCCAGCTTCAGAGTGAAATAGATACCTTAAACCACAAAATGAACGACCAGAAGCTCGCCGAGTATGAAAAGGTGAGCGAACTCTTTGTAGAGATCTGTTCCAATCAGGAGGCCATGGCCTTCTATCAGGACAGGGTGGATGCAATTTCCGACGGTATCGATAGACTTAAAGCCGGCGTGAAACTCGGCACCGCTTCGCAGGGTGATGTGGACCGCGCAAATGCGGAGCTTTCCACTGCGAAGACCAAGCTTTCCGCAGCCACCACCAAATACGAAAACGCCAAGAAGAAATTAAGCAATGCCATCGGACTGGATGTGACGAGCGGCTATACCTTTGAGAATCCCTTCATCTCGGCAGAGATGGGAAGAGATGCGGTCCCTTACTTAGAGGACTACGCCGTTGCAAGAGACCAGACGTTGTATGAAGCGATTACGGACGAGAATCTCGCAATGCTCTCGCTTCGTACGAACTTCAGCCTGATGTCGAATTATTACGGCGGCAAGATCAATCTGATCGGAAATATCATCGGTTCCGGTAAGATGTCCGGTCATACCTATATGATGCCGCGTTACTTCGGTACCGTTCTTGACTGGAAATTCATCTATAACAAGGATCTGGTAGATGCGTCTGGTGTTGACGTAACCAAGGCTAC
>CAMOHF010000143.1 GCA_946614685.1 uncultured Clostridia bacterium
GGCAACCGCCTCATAGCGATTCTCCTTTGTATGACGGAAAGGTACGCATCCGCCGTCAAGTACGGTGGGAACCAGGTCACCCTCTTTGACATTGGGTGCGCCGGTTACGATCTGGATGGTTTTATCTCCCACATCCACCTGGCATACAACCAGCTTATCTGCATCGGGATGCGGTGCGATCTCCTTGATCTTACCTACAACCACCTTGTCGATATTTCTGTTCTTTAATACATATCCCTCAGCATGTGATCCGGACAGCGTCATGGCATCCACATAAGATTTTACTGCCGCTTCCTTCTCATCGGAGGATCCATTCGCAAGATCCACAGCAAGTTCGGGTACGTATGCTTTGATCCATGAAATTGGTGTATTCATCTTCTCTCCTCCTAATTAAAACTGACTGAGGAAACGCTCGTCGTTCTCGTAGAGCAGTCTCATGTCATCGATCTCATATTTCAGCAGTGTGATACGCTCAAGTCCGATACCGAAGGCAAATCCCGAATACTCCTCGGGGTCGATGCCGCACATGGAAAGCACGTGAGGATGTACCATACCGCAGCCTAAAATCTCAATCCAGCCGCTGCCCTTGCAGACACCGCAGCCCTTGCCGCCACACTTGAAGCAGGTGATATCCACCTCTGCGGAAGGCTCCGTGAAGGGGAAGTGATGGGGACGGAATTTGGTCTTTGTGTTGGGGCCGAAGAACTCCTTCGCAAACTGTGCGAGGGTACCCTTTAAGTCGGCCATGGTGATGTTCTTGTCGATCACAAGTCCCTCAACCTGATGGAAGGACGGGGAATGTGTCGCATCCACCTCGTCGGCACGGAATACTCTTCCCGGTGAGATCACGCGGATCGGGAGGGTTCTCTCCTTCTCCGGGTTCACGGCATCAAGCATGATACGCGCTTGTACGGAAGACGTCTGGGTACGAAGGAGAATATCCTCCTCCGTCGTCGCGCCTCTCTGGATATAGAATGTATCCTGCTCATCCTTGGCAGGATGATTGGCGGGAATGTTCAGAAGTTCAAAATTATACTTGTCATACTCAACCTCGGGTCCGGACACAACCTCGTAGCCCATACCGATGAATACGCGCTCAAGATCCTCAAGTGCGATCTGATTGGGATGTCTGTGTCCGAGAAGCTTTCTTGCGCCGGGCTTCGTCACATCCACGGTCTCACGAACAAGTTTTGCGGATCTTGCCGCACATGCGATCTCCGTAAACTTCTTGGAAAGTGTATCCTCGATCACTGCTCTCGCATCATTCACCATCTGACCTACCTTGGGACGGTCTTCCGGTGCTACGTCCTTCATACTCTTTAATACCTGTGTCAGTTCTCCCTTCTTTCCGAGAACCGCAACCTTGATCTCATTTAAGGCGTCCGCATCTACCGCTTCCGCGATCTTTGCGAGGGCACTCTCCTTGATCTTGCCAAGCATTTCATTCATGTTACTCATTTCCTCCTATGTTGATACGTTCCATCACATCATCTATCCAGGCTTCGCTCATAAAATCGATTTCATAAAACAGAAGCTCCGGGGTCGAAAGGGTGAGCCTGTAAAGCTTCCTTCCCTTGTGTTTCTTTTGGATTGCATTTTTAGAGATATATTTGACGGACGAGAGCAAAACAACATCCGTCTTTGCGAGGTAACTCACCACCAGATAGTGCTCCGTAATGTAGATATTCGCCTCATTGTAGAGCAGTTTGTCGGACAGTTCCTCATTCAGTTCATCTATGATTTCATCCGGATCTCCGTAGAGCTCAAGCTGTCTTGCCTGCCCGTGGATCCCGGGATTGATGGTCACAAATATGGTGTAGATCAGTATACAGACATTCATTACGATCGGCAGGATAAAGAAGACATACACCATCATGTTGTAGGCGCGCGGATAGTCGGGCTCACTGATGATAAACTCGCCTGCAATACCGTTAAGCACGTCTTTGGGAATCACGCCTTCTTCCGTATAAGCGTTCAGGATGCTTGCCGGAAGAATCGGATCATTCAGGATCTTGCCCTTGATATAGCGCTCCTTGATATAGTTCTCCGGCTGTTCCGTGTTGATCAAGAAGAACTGGTAAGTTCCGCCGACATTGGCATAGTAGTAGGCCGCCTTGATCTTACCCTTCTCCACGGAATTATAACCCGTATAGTAAAGGTCCTTGGCATGATACTTGACGTTTAGGGTTCCGGCGGCGTTCATCAGCGCAAGTTCTTCGTCCAGTCGATCCGTGTATTCGATTTGATAGCACTTGATCTCCGCCAGAAGCGGATACCTTGTGAATAAAACTACCAATACAAGAAAGACAGCTATCGCCGGTAAGGCGATAGCTAATGTGTTCTTTAAAAGTAGTCTTTCAAATGGTTTTTTTCTCATGTATCAGCCTATTTGGCAACGATATTCACGATCTTACCCGGTACGTAGATTTCTTTGATGATGTTGCCGGAAAGCTTGTCGCCCAATGCAGCCTTCGCCTTCTCGATGACTGCGTCCTTTGCGTCATCCACGCCGATCATCACCGTTGCCTTGGTTTTTCCGTTGATCTGTACTGCGATCTCGATCTCGTCGTCCTTCATGGCTGCCTCGTCGTAGGTCGGCCAGGACTCATGGAAGACACTGTCCGTGCCCCCTAACTGCTCCCACAGTTCCTCACCGATGTGCGGTGCGAAAGGTGCGATCAGTTTCACCATAACCTTCAGTGTCTCATGATCGACACCTGCGCCCTTGGTAAGCTCAACAAACTTATTGTTGTACTCCATAAAGGCAGAGATTACGGTATTTAAATTGAATTGTGTCAGTCTCTGTGTCACGTCGTAAGCAAGACGGTTGCGAAGCTTCACAAGCTCCGGCGTCTCGGGTGCGTTCTTCTCGAGATTTGATGTCACCATGGTGTAGAAGCGGTTGATGAAACGGTAGATACCTTCCATACCGCTGTCATCCCAGATGGAATCAAGCTCGGGCGGTCCGATGAAGAGCTCGTACATGCGAAGCGCATCGCATCCGTAATCCCTGACCATATCGTCAGGAGATACGATGTTTCCGAGGGACTTGCTCATCTTGGTGGCAGCGCCCGTCTCGCGGTCTCTTCCGCAGATCATGCCCTGGTTGAAGAGTTTCTTGAAGGGCTCCTCAAAGCCTACCACGCCGATGTCATATAAGAACTTGGTATAGAATCTGGAGTAAAGCAGATGCAATACCGCATGCTCTACACCACCGATGTACATATCCACAGGAAGGAACTCGTCGGCCTTCTTTCTGTCCACAAGTGCTTCCTTGTTCTTGCTGTCCACGTAGCGAAGGAAGTACCAGGAAGATCCTGCCCACTGGGGCATGGTGTTGGTCTCTCTCTTCGCGGGCTTACCGCACTTCGGGCAGGTAGTGTTCACCCAGGAGTCGATGGCCGCAAGCGGTGACTCGCCGGTGCCTGTCGGCTCGTACTTTTCCACATCGGGAAGCAGTACGGGGAGTTCCTCCTCGGGAACCGCTACCGCGCCGCAATCCGGGCAGTGTACGATGGGGATCGGCTCACCCCAGTATCTCTGTCTGGAGAATACCCAGTCACGAAGCTTGTAATTCACTGTCTTCTTGCCGTAGCCGGCCTTCTCGATCATCTCGGGTGCCTCACGCTTTAAGACAGCGCTCTCCATACCGTTCCAGTCGCCAGAGTTGATCATGGTACCCGCTGCCTCGGTATAGGCCTCGGTCATATTCTCGATCTCCTTGCCATCCTTCGCGATAACCTGAACGATGGGGAGGTCAAATTTCTTCGCAAATGCAAAGTCTCTGTCATCGTGTGCCGGAACGCACATGATGGCACCGGTACCGTAATCCGCAAGTACGTAATCAGAAAGCCAGATCGGTGTCTTCTTTCCGTTTAAGGGGTTGATCGCGTAGCTTCCGGTGAAGACGCCGGTCTTGTCCTTGTCCTGCATACGGTCAACGTTTGACTTCATGGATGCCTCGTAGATGTATCTGTCGACAGCCTCCTTGGTCTCGGGTGTTGCAAGGCTTGCAGCAAGCGCATGCTCGGGTGCGAGTACCATGAAGGTAGCGCCCCAGAGGGTATCCGGTCTGGTGGTATAAACGGTGATCACGTCGTCTCTTCCGTCCACCTTGAAATTAACCTCTGCACCGTAGGACTTACCGATCCAGTCGGTCTGCATCTTCTTCACCTTCTCGGGCCAATCCAGGCCGTCAAGGTCTGCAAGCAGTCTCTCTGCGTAAGCCGTGATCTTGAGCATCCACTGACGCAGATTCTTCTTGGTTACTTCGGAATGGCAGCGCTCACACTTGCCGTCAACCACTTCCTCGTTCGCAAGACCTGTCTTACAGGAAGGACACCAGTTGATAGGCATCTCCTTCTCGTATGCAAGTCCCTTCTTACACATCTGTACAA
>CAMOHF010000144.1 GCA_946614685.1 uncultured Clostridia bacterium
CTCGGCTTTCTTTGCCTGCCTTTTGGATACCTTCTCGGGCTTTTCGGGCACGGGTTTTGCGATCGGGTCCTCGACGATCCCCTTCTTCGCGGCCTTCGCCATCTCTTTATCTGCTTTTTTCATGGCACGTCGTTCTGCCCCGGAGAGTTTCTCTTCCTTCGGCTCACGTGCCGTTTTTTCTTTTCTGCTCATAACGCTTCCTCCAGACCGTCGCGCACGGCAAGCGGGCATGGCTTTTCGCATCTAAACATAGTTAGGTGTATTATAGGAGAGTTTACGGTTGACGTCAAGTGCTTCCGCGGGATATCATAGAGTGGTAAATCAACGTGTTTTTTCATGGAGGAAGAAGCTTTGAGCGAGAAGAAAACCAAGACCGGTGTCTATCATACCAAAAAGAAAAACGGCAGTGATTCCTACCGTGTATCCATCACCGTGCGGTCGAAGCACATCAGTCTCGGCAGTTTCGACAACCCGGACACCGCTGCTCTTTGCTACAAAGAAGGGCGTACCATCGTCGAATCCTCCGATCCCGCAGTTCTTTCCTACGATACATTTTCCGCCATCCCTTACGGCAAATTCATAAGTCTTTTAAACCTCGTGACCAACGGGATCTACTTTGCCACGCCTATCTTCTTGAAGAAGAACTACTTCGAGTACCACTTGGCCCCGGACAAGGTTTTAAAATTCGACAGGGATGATCTCTTCTTTTATGCATCCCACAAGATTCAGGAGCGCGGCGGATATCTTTTTGTGGCGGACTACGGCAGCCAGTACAAGATCTTAAAGCGTTACGGCATACGTCCCTTTGCCGTGGCCGGACGCGATTTTATCCAGATCAACAAGGACCCTTACGACTACCGCTATGCGAATATCAAGGTCTTAAACAACTACGTAGGAGTTCGCGTGTCCTACAGCGACGAGGCAGCCACCATCCCCGAGCACTATACGGCCGTGATCCACATCCACGGAGACTTCATCATCGGGCGCTACGAAACCGAAGAAGAAGCTGCCATAGCATACAACAAGGCCGTGGATCTCCTTGCATCGCAAGGTGTCACCAAGGCCTTTATCAAGAACTATATTGAGTCTCTTTCCTCTGCCGAGTATCATCGGATCTACGACGCGCTTTCCGTCTCCGACAAGATCGTATCTCTTCCGGCATCCGTGAGAAGCCGTGTCCGAACCAGTGTGCAGAGTTCTTCGTAGCTTTCCACCGCATTGATCTTCTCCCGCAGCTTCGAGGAAGACCGAATCCCCTGGGTATACCAGGCCACATGCTTTCGCATCTCACGGATTCCCGTGTACTCTCCCTTTTTTTGAACCATCATATCCGCCTGCCGGAGCATCATCTCGACGATCTCCTCCGTTGTAGGACGCGGCGGCACCTCGCCCGTTGCAAGGAAGGTCTTGATCTCATGGAAGATCCAGGGATTGCCCTTCGCCGCTCTGCCGATCATCACAGCGTCGCAGCCGGTTTGCTCCCTGATCGCAAGGTAGTCATCGGCGCAGGTCACGTCGCCGTTTCCGATCACAGGGATCCCGACGGCTTCCTTCACCTTCTTAATGACCGACCAGTCCGCCTTCCCGCTGTAGAACTGTTCTCTGGTTCTTGCATGTACCGCCACTGCGGCTGCTCCCGCCTGCTCGGCGATACGCGCCACCTCCGGCGCATTGATATGATCGGGATCAAAGCCCGCACGGATCTTGATGGTCACGGGGATCGGAATTGCGGAAGAAACCGCAGCTACGATCTCTCCGATTCTCTCCGGCGTCTTCATCAAAGCGGAACCGTCTCCGTTTCCGACGATCTTCGGAACCGGACAGCCGAAATTCAAATCGATAAAATCAAATCCCTTATCCACCAGAGTTTTCGCCTGCTCCGCTATGATATCGGGTTCGCTTCCGAAAAGCTGCGCGCCCACCGGACGTTCCGCTTCCTCCGTTGCCAAAAGAGGAACCGAATTCTTATTCTTATAATGCATCCCCTTGGCGCTCACCATCTCCGTTACGACGATGTCCGCACCCTGTTCCTTCGCCAAAATGCGAAATGGCAGGTCTGTGACACCTGCCATCGGCGCAAGGATCAATTTGTCCTTAAAGTCCATAGGTTCTTCCTTACTGCTTCTCGTAAATGAGCCGAAGTCCTTCCAGTGTGAGGTTCGGATCATAGATATCGATCATATCGGTATTCTCGGAAATCAGCTTGCCGAGACCGCCTGTTGCTACCACCTTCACATCCGTAAGTCCGGATGCTTCCTTCATCTTGCGGATGATGTACTCTGTCTGTCCGATATAGCCGTAGAACACACCGGCCTGCATGCTGGTGATGGTATCCTTCGCAAGGATGGTGTCCGGCTTTACGATCTCGATTTCGGGAAGCTTCGCCGTACCTGTCCAGAGTGCGCTTGCGGAAAGACGGATACCGGGTGAGGTCACGCCGGAATTGAAACTTCCGTCGGCCAGCACCAGATCGTGCGTCGTTGCGGTTCCGAAATCCACCACGATGCAGGGTCCGCCATAAAGTTCATATGCGGCAACCGCATCCACAAGTCTGTCGGCACCGAGCGCCTTGGGATTCGGAATGGTGACATTGATACCGGTCTTTACGCCCGGCGCCACAATAATGGGTGTCTCATGCAGATACTTGATGATACCGCTCGTCAGAGAGTGCATCACCTTCGGCACAACCGAGGAGATGATGACCGCATTGACATCCTCTAAGCGAAAACCGCGAAGTGTCAGCCAGTCTCCGAACATCATGCCGTACTCGTCGGAGGTTCTCGAGATGCCTGTTGTCATACGAAAGGTGTTGACCAACTGCTCTTTGTCAAACAGTCCGACTGTGATATTGGTATTGCCTACGTCAATCGCAAATAACATACTTTATCCCTCTATGCCTGTTTGTGAAATGCTTCGTAATACGCTTCCAACGATGCGAAAAGTTCCTGCTTGTCCTCAGAGAGTTTCTTTGCAAGAAGCGCAGAACCGATCTCATCATACAGGATGTCTTCCTCATAAGCATCCGTTCGGATCACAAGGCTTCCCGTATCATCAAATCCGAGCAGGATCACGCCGCCCACGTCCTCGGTAAAAAGCACGCACATGATTTTAAGCTCCTGCTTCACGGGTCCGGGAAGCTTCGCAAATGTCTCATTGAAATAATACTTCTTCTTGTAAGCAGAGGCACTCGCAAGTACCTCCAGCCCTGCGGCCATGGTTTCTTCCATATGTCTATCCTATCACATCCGCCATGTCATACATGCCGGCGGGCTTTCCGGCGAGAAATTTTGCCGCCTCTACCGCGCCCTTGGCAAATACGGACTTGGAGTATGCCGTGTGCTTGATCTCAATCACCTCGTCGAGTCCGGCGAAGATCACCTCATGCTCGCCGACGATGTTGCCGCCTCTGACTGCGGAAATACCGAGTTCCTTCTTATCTCTCTTTTTTCTTACCTGGGAACGGTCGTACACATACTCGTACGCTCCGTCTCTTGCCTCGTTGATGGAATCCGCAAGCGCAAGTGCGGTACCCGAGGGTGCATCCACCTTCTGGTTGTGGTGCTTCTCCACGATCTCGATGTCGAAGCCTGCGGGTGCGAATACATTGGCCGCATCCTTAAGCAGCTTCATGATGGTATTGATACCGAGGCTCATATTCGCGGACTTAAGGATCGCTACATCTGCTGCGCTTTCCTTCATCTTGGCGATCTGTTCCTCGGAAAGTCCCGTCGTGCAAAGCACCACGGGGATCTTCTTTTCTACCGCGTAGGCAAGCAGTCCGTCCACGGCTGCTGCAGCCGCAAAATCGATGATGCAGTCTGCGGAAACATCACATGCATCTAGACTCTTAAATACCGGATAATCCTGGGCAACACCGTCAAAGGGATCCACACCCGCAACGATCTCAACCTCGGGATCTTCCTTGCAGATATCCGTGATCACACGTCCCATCTTGCCGTTGCAGCCATGCATGATAATATTTGTCATAATCCGCCTCCTACTTTAAGGGTACACCGAAACCGGTCATGGCCGCCTTAAGTTTTGCCTCATGCTCGGGCTCGATCTCCGTAAGCGGCATACGAAGCGTGCCACCACACAGTCCCATCAGTTCAACCGCCTTCTTCACGGGGATCGGATTCACCTCGCAGAAAAGTGCGTCGCACAGAGGGATCGCATCGATCTGGATCTGTCTTGCCTTCTCCACATCGCCGTCGAGGTAAGAAGCCACCATCTCATGTGTCTCCTTCGGCGCTACATTTGCAAGTACGGAGATGACACCGATACCGCCTAAGGAAAGGATGGGTACTACCTGATCATCGTTACCGGAGTAAAGATCGATCTTACCCTTTGTAAGGCTCATCAGTCTTGCGATTTGGGAAAGATTACCTGT
>CAMOHF010000145.1 GCA_946614685.1 uncultured Clostridia bacterium
GATCCCGTAACCACCACCGATGAGCTGATCCCTTCGGGCGAGACCTCTTCCTACAGGTCCAATCCCCTCGGACTTGCGGAGTTTACTCTTTCCAGAAAGGATCCCGCCTATGTGGGACGCGCGAAGGCGGTACGCGACATCGAGGCGGTTCGCGAAGGTGGCGAGTGCCTGTGCAAGGCCAATGACGAGCTTTCCGGCATCATGAAGACCATCAAGGAGAAGTATCCGGATGTAAATCATGAGAACGTAAGCTTCGGAAGCACCATCTACGCCGTAAAGCCCGGTGACGGCTCTGCAAGAGAACAGGCTGCATCCTGCCAGAAGGTACTCGGCGGATTCGCAAATATCGCGAAAGAGTACGCGACCAAGCGTTATCGCTCCAACCTGATCAACTGGGGTATGCTTCCCTTCGTGATCGGTGAGGATTATGATTTTGATGTGGATGATTATGTATTCGTTCCCGGTATCGCCGATGCGATCCGTGAGAAGAAGGACGTGATCACCGCTTATGTCGTAAACAAAGACATGCATGAATTAAAACTTACGCTCGGAGAGCTTACGGACGATGAGCGTGACATCATCCTTGCGGGTTGTCTGATCAACTACTACAAGGAGAACTAAAAAAGGAGGGGTTACATGGAAAATTTGCTGATCTGGCTTATCATCGCAGGCGTCATGCTGGTGGCTGAGATCGTATCCCTCGGCCTTACCACCATATGGTTTGCCGGCGGTGCGGTGGTTGCGGCTGCTTGCTCCTGCTTCAATGTGGGATGGATACCGCAGGTCATCGTCTTTTCGGTTGTTTCGCTGGTGCTTCTGTTCCTGATGCGCCCGCTTGCCGAGAAGAAACTGATGAAGGACACCATCAAGACGAATGTCGAGAGTCTTGTGGGTGCGAAAGCCATTGTGACCGAAGATATCGACAATTTAAACGCCAAGGGCACAGTCAAGGTGAACGGCCTTGAGTGGACCGCAAGATCCGCGGATGACACCGCGATTTCAGCGGGCACCACTGTGACAATACGTGCCATTGAGGGCGTGAAGCTTATGGTAACAGCAGAGAATCAGGAGGTAGAATCATGAATCAGATCTTACTTATGACCGGCGGACAGGCCTTCGCCATCTTCGCAGCATTTGTTGTGATCATTGTGGCTTGCAGCTGTATCCGCATCGTGCCGCAGGCGTATGCATATGTGGTAGAGCGTCTCGGAACCTATCAGACCACCTGGTCTGCGGGCTTCAAGATGAAGGCGCCCATCATTGACAAGGTATCCCACAGGGTATCCTTAAAGGAGCAGGTAGCGGATTTCCCGCCTCAGCCCGTGATCACCAAGGATAATGTTACCATGCGTATCGATACCGTCGTATTCTTCCAGATCACCGACCCGAAGCTGTTTGCATACGGTGTGGAGAATCCCATCATGGCGATCGAGAACCTGGCGGCTACGACTCTTCGTAATGTCATCGGTGAGCTCGAACTTGACCAGACACTGACTTCGAGAGAGACCATCAACACCAAGATGCGCGCCACACTGGATGAGGCGACCGATCCCTGGGGCATCAAGGTGAATCGAGTAGAGTTAAAGAACATCATCCCTCCCGCAGCCATCCAGGATGCGATGGAGAAGCAGATGAAGGCAGAGCGTGAGAGACGTGAGCAGATCCTCATCGCAGAAGGTGAGAAGAAGTCAGCCATCCTTCGCGCAGAGGGACAGAAGGAGTCCATGATCCTCTCCGCAGAGGCAGAGAAGCAGTCGGCCATCCTTCGTGCAGAGGCTGCCAAGGAAGCAACCATCCGCAGAGCGGAAGGTGAGGCTGAGGCGATCCTCAAGGTACAGCAGGCAACCGCTGACGGTATCAAGGCACTGAATGAGGCCAATCCCGACAAGGCTGTACTTACCTTAAAGAGCCTTGAGGCCTTCGGTAAGGCTGCGGACGGCAAGGCAACCAAGCTGATCATTCCCTCCGAGATCGCAAGCATCGCAGGTCTTGCGTCCTCTCTGACAGAGATTTCCAGAAAAAATGAGGAAGCATAATGGCAGATAAGCAGATGTTAACGGAAAACATCATCAAGCAGCTGTCCGATTACGGCCCGAACCTAGTGGAGGGTGTGGAAGAAGTGATCGGCGAGCTTCGCGGAGAACGGCTTTCCGACACGGATGAGCTGTTTGCGCTGGTCATCCAGGGCATCAACTGGGAGATCGAGGTCTTCAACAACTGTGAGGACACCATCGTCGGCGTGTCCGACGCCATCGACAAAGGCAGGATGGCAGCGGCGGTAGGCAGACTCGGCAAGGTGCTTGCGGAAAAGGACGATATCAAGATCGCAGCCTGCCTGGAAGTGGATTTTCTGCCCTTCGTGAGATCGATGAACGAGATCAGCCGGAAGCTTCTGGCAGCGTAATTGTGGAATTTTTACACCGACCCTTATCGGGTCGGTGTTTTTTTGTGGCAAATTACCATACGGAATTTTGAAAGATGATATTTTTTATAAAAAATGCATAAAACTGTTTCGTTTTTTTTACTTTGATGATATAATATAACATATTCTTGCTAAAAAGGGGTGACTTTATGATTAAGAAGGAAATGATAGCCATGCTCTTGGCGGGCGGACAAGGAAGTCGACTCGGTGTCCTCACCTCAAAGCTGGCCAAGCCTGCAGTGGCCTTCGGCGGTAAATACAAGATCATTGATTTCCCGCTTTCTAACTGTATCAACTCCGGTGTTGATACGGTGGGCGTGCTTACACAGTATAGACCGCTTCGACTTAATCAGCACATCGGCATCGGTATCCCCTGGGATCTCGATCGAAACATCGGTGGCGTTACGGTGCTTCCGCCGTACGAAACCAGCACAGACAGTCAGTGGTATACAGGTACAGCGAATGCAATCTACCAGAACATCGAGTATATCGATTATTACAATCCGGACTACGTATTGATCCTTTCCGGAGATCATATTTACAAGATGGACTACGAGGTGATGCTTGACTATCACAAGACAAGCAAAGCCGACATTACGCTTGCAACCTATCAGGTTCCCATCGAGGAAGCAAGCCGTTTCGGCGTGGTGATCACGGACGATTCCGGCTGCATTCAGGAGTTCGAGGAGAAGCCCGAGCATCCGAGAAGCAACAAGGCTTCCATGGGTATCTACATTTTCAACTGGAAGGTGCTGCGTGATGCACTGACAGAGCTTAAAGACCAGCCTTCCTGTGACTTCGGTAAGCACATTATCCCGCACTGCCATGCGAACGGCAGCAAGATCTGCGCTTACGATTACAAGGGCTACTGGAAGGATGTAGGAACCTTAGGCTCCTACTGGGAAGCGAACATGGAACTTGTGGATATCATCCCCGAGTTCAATCTCTATGAGGAGTTCTGGCGCATCTACACCAAGAGTGACATGCTCCCGCCGCAGTACATCGATCCCGAGGGATCGGTTACGGAGAGTATCGTAGGCGAGGGTACCGAGATCTATGGTACCATTGAACACTCGGTTGTAGGTTCGGGCGTGACCATCGGCAAGAATGCCGTAGTCAAGAATTCCATCATCATGAACGGCGTAACCATCGGTGACGGCGCAGTGATCGACAAAGCCATCATCGCAGAGGGTACCGTCATCGGTAAGAACACAGAGCTTGGCGTCGGAGAGGAAGTTCCGAACGAGCTTGCACCCCATATCTACTCATTCGGCCTTGTGACGATCGGCGAGAATTCCGTCATCCCTGACGGAGTTAAGATCGGCAAGAACGTTGCCATCTTTGGTGAGACCACCATCGACGAATATCCGGACGGCCTCTTAAAGAGCGGTTCGAGCATCATAAAGGTAGGTGAATGAGATGAGAGCGATAGGAATTATACTGGCAGGCGGAAACAGCAGCAGGATGGGTGAGTTGTCAGCAAAGAGAGCGGTTGCGGCTATGCCGATCGTCGGAAGCTACAGAGCGATCGATTTCACGCTTTCCAACATGACAAACTCCCACATTCAGAAGGTGGCGGTTTACACCCAATACAACTCCCGCTCCCTGAATGAACACTTAAACTCATCCAAATGGTGGGATTTCGGAAGAAAGCAGGGTGGACTTTATCTCTTCACACCTACGATCACTTCCACCAACAGTTACTGGTATCAGGGCACGGCGGACGCGCTCTACCAGAACATCAACTTCTTAAAGTCGGCACATGAGCCTTACGTTGTGATCGCTCACGGCGATGCCGTCTACAAGATGGACTATAACAAAGTACTTGAGGAGCATATCGCCACCGGTGCAGACATCACCATCGTCTGCAAGGATATCGAGGCGGGAGATGATGATATCAAGCGTTTCGGCGTGGTAACACTTGCTCCGGACGGACGTGTG
>CAMOHF010000146.1 GCA_946614685.1 uncultured Clostridia bacterium
CGTCAGTTCCTTCGCATCTAATAGTAGTTTCCGCAGCGAATACCGTCATACTCATCCCCGGCACGATTCCGGTGAATGTACTAATCACCATCGCCAGCGTAAGCAAAAAGCCGAGCAGTTTTCTTCTTGTTTTCTTTTTCATGTTATTTCCTCCTCGTATAATATATTTATATATATGTGATACGAATTACCGCCGGTTTATCTGCGTTTTTTCTCTATCCGGTCGAGGGTGAGGATCAGTCCGAGAAGCAAGGCTTTACAAACACTGCCCTATTCTTCGGTTCAACACATACCTAATCACATTTTACCATAATCCCAGACGACGGACAATAAAAACGAGACAGTGTCAGTCTATGTTCCGACACTGTCTCGTTGATGTATCAAAGGTTTACTTTTCCAGTAATTTCTCCAGAGAAACAATCCTTACACAGATGGAGAAAAGCAACGCCGCCTGTTTCAGATTTTCCACTGTGGGAAATGTGGGTGCGATACGGATGTTGGAATCGTGAGGATCCTTGTGGTAGGGATAGGTTGCTCCCGCTTCCGTCATGGTGACGCCGGCTTTTTTTGCGCGGGCCACAATGGCCTTGGCACAGCCCTCCATGGAATCAAAGCCAATGAAGTAACCGCCGATGGGCTTGGTCCAACTTCCGATACCAAGTCCTCCAAGATTTTCCTCTAAAATCTCCTCCACCGCTTCAAAGCGTGGACGGATCAGAGCCGCATGCTTTTTCATATGCTCCCGCATGCCTTCAATGTTCTTGAAGAAACGCACATGGCGAAGCTGGTTCACCTTATCATGACCGATGGTCTGATTCTTTAACTGCTTCTTGATATCTTCCAGATTGTTTAAGGATGTGGCAAGAGCCGCGATTCCGCTTCCCGGGAAGGTGATCTTCGATGTGGATGCAAATTTATATACCATATCCGGATTACCGGCTTTCTTGCACTCCTCAAGGATCTCGATCAAATAATCCTGCTTATCCTCATAGAGGTGATGAATACCGTATGCATTGTCCCAGAAGATACGGAAATCCTTCGCAGCAGGCTTCAGCCTTGCGAATCTCCTGACCGTTTCGTCCGAGTAGGTATAACCCTGAGGATTGGAATACTTGGGTACACACCAGATGCCCTTTACCGCTTCATCCTCGGATACCAGCTTTTCCACCATGTCCATATCCGGTCCCTCGGGTGTCATGGGAACCACGATCATCTCGATGCCGAAATACTCAGTGATGGCGAAGTGTCTGTCATAGCCCGGTGACGGACATAAGAATTTTACCTTGTCCAGCTTACACCAGGGTGTTGCACCCATAATGCCGTGCGTCATGGCACGTGCAACGGTGTCATACATCACATTGAGCGAAGAGTTGCCGTAGATGATGATATTGTCCGGACTGTTCTCCATCATATCACCGATCAAAACCTTCGCCTCGGGAATTCCGTCAAGGCATCCGTAGTTACGGCAATCGGTTCCGTCTTCACAGGTAAGATCCACGCTTGAGTTTAACGCGTCCATAATACCCATGGACAGATCCAGCTGCTCCTTGGAAGGCTTACCGCGGCTCATATCAAGCTTTAAATTCATATCCTGATAACGCTTGTATTCAGCTTCTAATGTGGCGAGCTCTGCTTTCAACTCGTCCTTTGTCATCTCAGTATACTTCTTCATAATATACCTCTTCTATTTTGCAGCCTTCTTCGCTGCCTTTGCTTCAAGTGCCTTGTCTGTGGGACGAACCAAAAGCAGGCAGAGAATCAAAGCAACCGTATAAAGTGCGATGGTAAAGTAAAGTACATTCTGATATCCGACAGGGTTCACACGGATCACATTGCCGGCAGCATCTGTACCGTGCTCAATCCACTCACCCGAATGATCTACGATATAGTTTGCCACCTGGTTACCGGTAAGACCCGCAAACGCCCATGCAGACAGGGTGATACCATGGATCGCGCTGATGCTTCCCATACCGTAGTGATCGGAAAGTAGTGTCGGCACGTTGGAGAAACCTCCGCCGTAGCCTGCATTTACGAAGAAGATCAGGGTAAGTACAAGTACAACGAGAAGCGTATTGCCCTCTCCCTTCTTGATACCCTGGGTTGCCATAACAAGACCGGTAAATGCGATGGAAAGGATGAAGATCAGCTTGTAGATCGTGTTACGATCCTTCATGCTGTCAGCCCACGCAGAGAATCCGAGACGTCCGCCTGCATTGAAGATAGCGGAAACGGTGGAAATAATACCGACGGATGCTGCAAGTCCGATACATTTTACGATCATCTTCTCCTGAGAGATCAAGGCGAGACCGCAGGTGATGTTGATGTAGAACATAAGCCAGATACCGATGTAGTTGGTAATCGGCTTGGTCTTTAAGGTTGCGATGATAGAAGGCTTCTCACCCTTGCCCTGAGGCTCATGCCATCCGTCGGGCTTCTTTAAGAGCAGGTGGCCTACGAACATCATAACAAAGTATACGCCCGCAAGGATCCAGAACATCTTATAGATTCCGGTCTTGCCCATGGAATCAAGCATCTTCTGCATGATGGGGCTTGCAATTGCCTTTGCGGCACCGAAACCTGCTACGGCAAGTCCTGTTGCGAGACCCTTACGATCCGCAAACCAGAGCATCAGAGTCTTGACAGGGGAAAGATATCCCGTACCGAGACCGATACCCATGATGAAACCGTAAGAAATATAAATACCAAAGAGTGCAATCTTGCTGCCCTGATGTGATCCTCCATAATAAATGAAGTAACCGGTCAGCGCCATACCTACGGAAAAGCAGATTGTGGCGATCAGGGAAGACTTATGAATGTCCTTCTCTACAACATTTCCGAGGAATGCAGCTGACATTCCGAGGAAGAAAATAGCGAAGGAGAAAGCCCACTCCGTAGCTCCCTTGGAGAAACCGATGTAATCTGCGATCTCCTGTGAGAAGATCGACCAGCAGTAAACCGTACCGATACTGCAATGCAGAAGCAGTGCGGGGATTGCGGCGCGGATCCACTTTGCGCCTTTGCCTGTTTGCGTTGATGCACTCATGACTTTAAACCATCCTTTTTGTTCTTATTTATATGCGCACATGCGCACACACTTCTCATATTATAATGACATTGCAGGCGTTTTTCAAGTATAAAATGAATCGCTTTATACGGTTCGTCTGCAGACGAACCTCACAAATGGATTAAATAAAAAAGGTGTCTGGCTTCATTACGTAGTAATGGTGCCTGACACCTTTTGAATATGAAATCAAATATTACGATTATCTTTGGATGAATGCCCTCGCCGTGGAACCGGGAGCTGCACCGCCCTTCGGCACGTAAACGATCTGTATACCTTCAAGTCTGTAGGAGTATCCTGCGGAGCCGGCGGGATCGCCGTTCTTCGCCCAACCCATCCATCCGATGTTCTGGCAATGAACTCTGTAGTAGACATCATACTTGGATGCAAGTTCTCCTGTAAGGCTGATTCGAATTGCTTCCAACCTTAAAGATCTTCCTGTGGTTCCGGCCAACTGTCCGTTGTAGCGAGCTGACTGCCATCCGATGTTTTGCACGTGAACCTGATAGTTGATGCTTCCGGGAATTCCCGTGTTATTCACGATCTTGATTCCCTCAAGACGAAGCGATCTTCCTGTGGTTCCGGCGATCTCACCGTCATGCTTCATATCCTGCCATCCGACATTCTGTACATGGGTGGTATAAGCCACCTTCGGGCTTACACAGGCTCTGGTGGTTGATCCGGGGGCAGAAGATCCCTTCTCCACCATACGGATCTCGATTGCCTCAAGACGAAGTCCGAGTCCGCTGGTTCCGGAGATCTCGTCATTCTTTGCCCAGTCAAGCCAGCCGTAATTCTGCGCATGCACTCTGTAGTAGATATCGTATTTTTCTTTCAACTGACCGGTCAGTCGGATCTGAATTGCCTCAAGCCTTAAGCTTCGTCCGCTGGTTCCGGACATCTGTCCGTTCTTCTTATATGCGGTCTCCCATCCGATGTTCTGTATATGGGTTCTGTACTCGATATCTCCGGATACGTCCTTTAAGGAAGGGCCCTTCTCAATGGTGATACCCTCAAGACGAAGGCTCTTTCCGCTGGTACCGCTGATGCTTCCGTCGTAAGAGATTCCGCTCCATCCGTAGTTCTGAACATGTGTCTTATATGCAACTCTCGGGCATACATAAGCACCGCTTGTGCTTCCCGGTGCAGCGCCACCCTTTGTGACAAGCTGTACCTGATATGCCTCGATGTTCTTGCCTGCACCTACAAGACCTGCGGGAGCACCATTCTTAGCCCAACCGAGCCAGCCGTTTGACGCACTGTAAAGTCTGTAATATACATCA
>CAMOHF010000147.1 GCA_946614685.1 uncultured Clostridia bacterium
GAAAAACTCATGTTGCATCAACGGATCGAGTCCGGCGGTGGGCTCGTCCAAGATCAGAAGTTCGGGTGCGTGCTGTACCGCACATACAATACCTACTTTCTTTCTGTTGCCGAGGGATAGGTCATCCACCTTCTTTGTCACATCAAGATCCAGTCTCTCACAGAGAGAACCTGCGACCTTGCTGCAGTCTTTCCTGTGCAGCTTTGCGGAATACCGGATAGCATCCGCAACCTTCATCCCGCCGTAGAAATTGATCTCGGAGGGTAGGTACCCGATCTTGGAAAGCATTGCCGCCTTTTCCTTCACGATATCATGGCCGAGGACCGAAGCGCTTCCGCCGGTGGGTGCAATCAGGCCGAGCAGCGTACGGATCGTCGTAGACTTTCCCGCTCCGTTCGGTCCGATAAAGCCGAAGAAGTCCCCCGCTTCAACCGACAGGTCGAGTTCCGTGATCCCCCTGCTCTTTCCGTAGCTTTTTGATAGTTTCTTGGTTTCGATCGCCTTCATCATTTCTCCTCTTTTCTTTAGCCGACAGACTCCGCTTCCACAGTGATTCCAGGGATGTTACTCCTATCAGTCTTTATACGCGTATCAGTTCCTTCGGTGATCCGGCAAGGTTACGGTATCCGTCCTCCGTGACAACCACCATATCCTCGATCCTGACGCCGAAGCGCCCGGGCAGATAGATGCCGGGTTCACAGGTGATCACAATTCCGGGTTCAAGTTCCTTTTCACACTTCGGTGAAAGACGCGGCTCCTCGTGGATAAAGAGTCCTACACTGTGGCCGAGTCCGTGTCCGAAACAGTCTCCGTAACCCGCATCCGCGATGATATCTCTGGCGATCTTGTCCACTTCGTGTGTCATAGCCCCCGGACGGATAGCCGAAAGGGCCGCTTTCTGTGCGCGAAGCACGGTTTCGTAAACCCTGATCTGTTCGCCTTCTCTCTCTTTCCCGATTAACACGGTTCTCGTCATATCCGAACAATATCCGCGATAGACACATCCAAAATCCATCGTGAGAAAGTCTCCCTCGGAAAGCCTGCGATCCGTCGGAACCGCATGCGGCATGGAGGAATTCTCTCCCGACGCCGCGATCGTATCAAAGGAAAGACCACTCGCTCCGCGTTCCCGCATGGAAACCTCTAAAGCAAGCGCCACCTCACGCTCGGTCATGCCGGGTTTTAACACAGTCAGAATATGTGCAAATGCTTCGTCTCCGATCGCTTCCGCTCGCGCCAGGCACTCGATCTCTTCCGGATCCTTCAGATAGCGAAGATGCTCTGCTGCATCCCCGATTTCAACCCATACCGTGCGTTCGGAAAGGTCCTCGGAAAGGCGCTTCATCTGACGGTAGGAGATCTGCCTGTCCTCAAACCCGATCGAAGCATCCTCACGGACACCCGCATCTGCAAGGACCCTTCGCACCGTCTTTCCGTAGCCGTCGCTTTTGATATCAACCACCGTAAAACAGGGGGCTTCTTTCGCCGCAGCCTCCGTATAACGCGAATCCGTAAGTACCACGGCCAGTTCTTCCGAAACAAGCGCCATACCTTCATGACCCGCATACCCCGTGACATAATGGATATTATAGCCGTCCGTCAACAGAAGTACGTCTAATTCTTTTTCTCTTAAAATACTCCTTGCACGCGCAAGTCGTGTCTCATACGTCCCCATAGCGTCCCCTTAATTAGTAAAAAAGCGCCGACCCCAATGGTCGGCGCCTTGTAATGACAGACTAATCTTCTTTCTTATCGTCCTTTGTGTCCTCGACAATATCATCGTCATCAAAGAAACTATCATCAAAATCATCATCGTAATCATCGAAATCATCAAGATAATCCGGTGTGAGGTACTTGTATACAGCTACACAGATACCAACGATGATGGTTAAAATACCAACGATCAAAGCCACGGAAAGAAATGCGTTCTTAGCTTCGGTCACACACTCATTTTCTTTCACTACTCTTACTTCATCACACTTTTTCATATACGTTCCACCTTTCATAAAATATCGGCAACAGCCTATGGGTATTTTATCACATATGGATGTGGATTTCCACCCTTCCCTTAGAGTTTTTTCATCTTCACTAGGGATGCAAACAGCTTCTT
Source organism: uncultured Clostridia bacterium (assembly GCA_946614685.1). GTDB lineage: Bacteria > Bacillota > Clostridia > Lachnospirales > Lachnospiraceae > Coprococcus_C. The sequence continues at coordinate 2,111 of CAMOHF010000147.1, forward strand.
TTCGCCCACGCGCTCAAACTCCACGGTAAGCTCCTGATCGGATCCTGCGGGTGTAACCGCCTTGATCACGCCCTTGCCGAACTTCAGGTGTTTTACCGTATCTCCGACCGCATAAGCGATTGTATCTCCGCCCATCGGAAATGCCTTTCCGAATCCGGGATTTGCAGACGGATTTGCCGAATTCTTCGTGTAAGGATTCGTCTTGCTGTAATCCGTATCCTTCATCTTCGGTCTTCCGTATCCATAGTCCGCAAATCCGTGTTTTTCATTGCTATAAGGTTTTCCTTCTGTTTCCTTGCCCATAGTTCTCCCCATTCGTGCGCCCGGCGCACTCTTACGTACAATATAGTCTTTCGGAATCTCATCCAAAAACTCGGATTCCTCACAAAAATTGGTGATACCGTGAATCATACGTTGACTTGCCCCTGTCAGGTACAGCTTCTTCATGGCACGTGTGATACCGACATAGCAGAGTCTGCGCTCCTCCTCGATTGCATCAGGATCGTCGGAGTCCATCGACATACCGCTCGGGAAAAGCCGCTCCTCCATACCGGTGATGAATACATTCGGAAATTCGAGTCCCTTGGCGCTGTGAAGCGTCATCAAAGTCACTCGACCGGGTGCGCCCTCGGCATCCTCCTCGTCCGTATCCGCAACCAAAGCGATCTCTTCGAGAAGCTCGGTCAGGTTCGGCTGTTCCGCCGACTGCTCGTAGGTCACGATCTTATTCCTTAATTCGTCGATGTTCTCGATCCTGCCCTTCGCCTCTTCGGTTCCTTCCGCCTGAAGAAGTTCCACATATCCGGTCGCTTCGATCAGCCTGTCAAAGGCTTCGCTTGCAAATGCACCGTCGAAGATCATGCTTCTTATACCTTCCATCAGGTCCATAAACTCGGAAAGCTTGGACTTCGCCCTGTCGATGCCCGGAACGATGTCCATATCAAGCAAAGCATCATACATGGACATACCGTTCTCAATGGAAAAATTCTCCACCTTGCCGACGGTCGTCGCTCCGATCCCGCGCTTCGGCACATTGATGATACGCTTTAAGCTCTCATTGTCCGAAGGATTCACGAGGAGCTTTAAGTAGCAGACGATATCCTTGATTTCCTTTCTGGCGTAGAAATTCTGTCCGCCATAGATCCTGTACGGGATATTCGCGAGGAGCATCTTCTCCTCCAAAAGTCTCGACTGCGCATTCGTTCTGTACAAAACCGCGATCTCATCCGCGGACTGACCCTCACCGATCAGTTTCGAGATCTCGGATGCAACACCCGTTGCTTCGTCGTACTCATTACCATAGCGGGTGTAGGTGATCTTTTCACCCTCCTCCTGCTCGGTCCAAAGGGTCTTATCCTTTCGTCCCTGGTTGTGTGAGATCACATGATTCGCCGCATTTAGAATGTTGGATGTCGACCGGTAATTCTGCTCAAGTTTTACAACCTTACAGCCCTCGTACTGATTCTCGAAGCTAAGGATGTTCGTGATATCCGCGCCGCGGAATTTGTAGATACTCTGGTCGTCATCTCCCACCACGCAAATATTCCGGTACTTTCTTGCAAGCATCTCCACGAGCTTAAACTGCGTGAAGTTCGTATCCTGATACTCATCCACCATAATATAGCGGAAGCGCTCCTGATACTCAAGAAGTACATCAGGGTTCGTCTCAAACAAAAAAATCGTCTGATAGATCAGATCATCGAAATCAAATGCATTGTTGGCCGCAAGACGCTTCTGATACTCCCTGTAGGCCGAGGCCAGCTGCTGATCGCGATAGCTCGTCGCATGTTCCTTCTCGTAATCGTCCGGAGACATGTACTGCTCCTTCGCCTTTGAGATCACGGAAAGTACCAGCCGTTCGGGATAAAGCTTCGGATCCATACCGAGATACTTTAATACATCCCGAATGATACCCTTGCTGTCGTCCGTGTCATAGATGGTAAACGCGGTCGCCCGTCCCAACTTTTCGACGTGCTTACGAAGGATCCTGACGCACATGGAATGGAAGGTCGAAACCCAGACGCTTTCTGCACCGAAGCCGATCAAGTTGTCCACCCTCTCCCGCATCTCTCTGGCAGCTTTGTTGGTGAAGGTGATTGCGAGGATATTGTAGGGATTCACCCCGCACTCCTCGATCAGATATGCGATCCTATGTGTGATCACACGCGTCTTGCCGCTTCCGGCGCCTGCCAATATAA
>CAMOHF010000148.1 GCA_946614685.1 uncultured Clostridia bacterium
TTCATGGGCAAGACGTATGGCCGCCATGGTGTTTTCCGGGGCATGCGCCGAATCTCCGCGATGCGCTGTTACGGTTGCGCGCGAGGAATATGCGATGTTTAGGTCAAATCTGTGTGTGACCGAAAGATAGATGTAATAGCCGTTCACCAAAAGTGCGACCAGGATGGTTGCCGTGATCACAAGCGCGTGTTTCACTCTCTGCTTCCTACTCTCCAACACGTGCTTCGCCCGCCGCTCCCTCTCACTTTCCCTCGGCGCATCCGCCGAAAGGTTTCCGTAAGACAGGTCGTAGAAACGCGCGGATAAAAATGCGTAACTCATGGGCGTTGCAAGCAGTGAGCTTACGATAAACAGCCCGAAGCAGATCACACGGACGGACATATTTCGCAGGAAGAAGAATTTCTTGTAGCTTACGACCCCCTTCAAAATCCCGGATGCGATGGTCGTAGCGAGTCCGCCGAAGAACACAATAACAACCGTCATGCACAGATTGATCAGCAAGATGGGGATCAGGATCTTGAGCCTGTGTTTCTTCGTGATCTCCCCGCTCTTCCTGCGTGCCTTTCTGACATCCAGATTGTACAGGGAGTAGTAATGCACGGTGAAAACGGAACGGATCATGATAAAGCAAAGAAGGATATAAGCCGCGATCACAGCCGCGATCATGGACTTGTGCATCCTGTAAAACCACATCAAAAACTGCGGGATCTTGATACCGACAACGGATCCCGAAAGCAGCATGGTATAGGTAAACGGAATGATGGTGATCACATAGATGACGATGCCGAAATTTCGCGGCCGAAGCACCCGGGCCGCATCATAGATTCCGTTGAAAAGAATAGCCACGGAATTGGTCTTATCATCGTGATAGGCGCAGTCAAGCGCGTAGATCAGTCCGGCGCTGTTGATCAGCAGGTGGACAACAAGCAAAAGCAGAATGATAAAGAAAAATACAAATGTCGAAGGGGATGCAAAATATCTGCGCACGGTACCGGCTGTAAGATAGCGGATGCCCGCGGCAGATACGGACAGGTTTAGAATTCCTTGTATAAGAGGCACCAGGATGGCGAGTGAGATCAGCTTGTAGAGGATCTCAAACATCATAATGTGCGAAAGATTGTAGCGAAGCAGTTTGAAACTTTTTCTGATCATAATAACAGCATTGCATCTCCGAATGAAAAGAAGCGATAACGCTCCTCCACTGCCTGTCGATAAGCATCGAGAACCTTCTCCCGATCATAAAAAGCAGACACCAGCATCAGCAGTGTCGACTCCGGGAGATGAAAATTGGTGATCAGACGATCCACCATACGAAAACGGTAGCCGGGATAAATAAAGATATCCGTGTCCTTGCTGCCCGCTTGAAGTACGCCCGAATCATCGGTCATGCTCTCCACGGTACGCACGGATGTGGTTCCGACACAGACGATCTTTCCGCCCGCCGCCTTGGCATCATTTACGATCTTCGCCTGGTCGGCCGAAACCTCACAGTACTCCGTATGCATATGATGCTCCAAAATATTCTCGGTCTTTACGGGACGGAAGGTCCCGAGTCCCACATGAAGTGTGACGTAAGCGATCTTCACACCCTTCTTTTCAACTTCGGCAAGAAGTTCCTTTGTAAAATGAAGTCCCGCCGTAGGCGCAGCGGCAGAGCCGTCATGCTTTGCATATACCGTCTGGTAACGATTGCGATCCTGAAGTTTGTGTGTGATATAAGGCGGAAGCGGCATCTGACCGAGTTCATCCAGAACTTCCTCAAAGATGCCCTCATAGTCAAATGAAACGATGCGATTTCCTTCGGGGAGCACCTCCTCGATCCGGCCCGTAAGTTTCCCGTCTCCGAAGGATACCTCCGCGCCGGGGCGAAGTTTCTTGCCGGGGCGCACGATCGTCTCCCACCGTTTGTCATCGATCCGCTTTAAAAGCAATACCTCGACCGCCGCACCGGTGTCCGGCTTCACGCCGAGGAGTCTTGCCGGGATGACGCGGGTATCGTTTAACACGAGACAGTCTCCGGGAGAAAGATAGGAAAGAATATCTGTAAAAGTCTTATGACAGACTTCACCCGTCTCACGGTTTACAACCATAAGACGGGAGTCACTGCGTTTTTCGAGAGGATCCTGTGCGATCAATTCCTCGGGAAGATCATAATGAAAATCACTTAGGACCATAAAGCTCCTCCGACCAGGCACGACTTACGTCGATGCCCATCTTTTCAAGTGCAAGAAGCGTATCCTTTACGACTGCATTTACCTTGGCAGCCTCCAGGGTCTCCTTCGGACTTCTGTATACGAGGTGGTATACCACGCGGTTTTCAAATTCATCCACAAGGGTGGCGGACTCAAGAATACCTGCGCCCTGCTTTACGATCTTCGCCTCGATATCGCCGAGGTAGGTACCGGAAAGCTTATAGGAATCACCGTCAGCCTTGATCGTAGGCATCTCGCCGATGGTCAGCTGGATGTCTCTGGTCACAGCCGGGAACTTGGACAGACTCTCATACTTTCTGTCATTTCTGGAAAGCATGGTAAGTGTGTCTACATTCAGAACCGCTACGTAGCAGTCGGTCTTGATATCGTAATTGTCGCACACCTCCGGATGCACCTGTCCGATGTAACCGATGGCAAGCTTGCCCTTCACGATCTCCGCGGTACGTCCGGGATGCAGGTAAGGATATGCGGCCGAAGGCTGATAAGTGATGCCCTTTACGATGCCGAGGCGATCGAAGAGCTCTTCAACCACACCCTTAAGGTCAAAGAAATCTCCCGTGCCGTAGGTTCCGAGTGTGAGTGTCAGCTGCTCGGTGGGAAGTTCCTTCAAAGGAAGCTCCTTCGGAAGGTAAATGTTGGCGATCTCGTAGAGACTTGCCTTCTTATTTCGTCTGTTGAAGTTAGTGGAAAGCCATGTCATCATGCCGTTTAAGGTGGTGGTTCTCATGATGGAGAAATCCTCACCCAAAGGATTGCTGATGGATACGGCATTGCGAAGCACATCTCCCTCAGGGATGCAGAGCTTGTCGAATGCCTTCGGGCTTTCAAAGGAGTAACCCATAGCGCCGGAGAATCCGTTCGCCTCTGCTACCTCGCGGATCACTGCAGCCGTCATATCGGTTGCGGAAAGCTTGCCGACGGTCTGGGAACCGGGAAGTGTCACGGGGATATTGTCATAGCCGAAGAATCTTGCAACCTCCTCCGCAAGGTCTGCCACGCTGACAAGATCCTGACGGAAGGTGGGAATGGTCAGTGTACGGTTCTTCTCATCATATTCAAGTTCAAGTCTCTTGAAGATATCGAGCATCTCCTCCTCGGACACATCGGTGCCGAGCAGAGCGTTCATCTTTTCGGGTGCGAAGGGAAGCACACGGCGTTCCACGGGATTCGGATAGCAGTCGATCACACCGTCCACGACCTTACCGCAGCCAAGCTCCTCGATCAGCTGGCAGGCACGATTGATGGCCGTAAGCGCAAGTTCGGGATCCAGGCCCTTGGTGAACTTGGTCGCCGCGTCGGTCGGCATATCCAGCCTTCTGGAAGAAAGACGGATGTTGGTACCGTCAAAGCATGCCGCCTCAAAGAGCAGATTCTTGATGCTGTCGGTTACCATGGAATTCGCACCGCCCATAATACCCGCGATACCGATCTCCTTCTCTCCGTCACAGATCATCAGCACTTCGGAGTCAAGTTTTCTCTCGATTCCGTCAAGCGTGGTAAATGTATCTCCGTCCTTGGCACGGCGAACCACGATCTTGTGACCCGCTACCGTATCAAGGTCGAAAGCATGCATAGGCTGGCCATACTCTTCCATTACATAGTTTGTGATATCCACCAGATTGTTGATGGGACGGATGCCCTGAGACCTCAGTCTCTCCTGCATCCACATCGGTGAGGGTGCAAGCTTGATGTCGGTTACGACTCTTGCACAGTATCTCTTGCACAGATCCTGATCGATCACTTCCACGGAAGCGTAGTCATTCACATCACCGCCGTTGCCCTTCACTTCTATCACAGGCTCTGCAAAAGGCTTTCTGAAAGTCACTGCCGTCTCTCTCGCCATACCGATCATGGAGAAGCAGTCCACACGGTTTGAAGTGATCTCATACTCAACCACAGCGTCGTTTAAATGCAGTGCTGCCGCACAGTCATCACCGGGCTTTACGCCGGCGTCCGCAGGAAAGATATAAACGCCTGCCTCGGGGTCCGCATTTCTGTCCTCATCCTTAAAAAGGCTGTAATCAGCCACCAGCTCCGCGATGGAGCACATCATACCGAAGCTGTCCACGCCACGAAGCGCGCCGCCCTTGATCTT
>CAMOHF010000149.1 GCA_946614685.1 uncultured Clostridia bacterium
CTGGACGATGGGAATCTGTCTCGGTTCCCCGTTGCCCGGTGTATAGCCTGCCTGAACGCATTTGGTATCGATGCCATATTGATTCATATTGTATTACCTCATTTCCCAAATGATTTATATGAAGTTCCGTGACTTCATACATAGCGAATATTATAGCACAGTATAACCAAATATGCATGATTTTGGTTATTACTTTTGTTTATAATTGGCTATAGGTTTTTTTTAATGTTTGTGATATGATTATTCTGGTTTTTTAGGGTATATTATTAATCCAAAGGAGATTATGATGGATATTTTTTCAATATTGCAATTATTCGGAGGTGTGGGACTATTTCTCTTCGGTATGAGTTTGATGGGAAGTTCCCTCGAAAAGCTGGCAGGTTCGGGACTTGAACGTATTCTCGAGCGTCTTACAACTGCGAAAACAAAAGCGGCCGGTCATGTAAAAGGCTTCAGCCTCGGACTCGGTGTTACGGGTATCATACAAAGTTCGGCGGCGACCACCATCATGCTGATCGGTTTCGTAAACGCCGGCATCATGCGCCTGGCTCAAGCCATTCCCGTTGTCTTCGGTGCCAATGTTGGTAGCACCGTTACCGCCCAGATCCTTCGTCTTGGCGACCTTGGATCCGGTAATATCGTTTTACAGCTTTTAAAGCCCTCATCCTTCGCCCCTGCTCTTGTGGCCATCGGCTCTGTAATGCATATGTTCAGCAAGAAGGTGAACACCAAGCAGATTGCGGGTATCCTTGCGGGACTCGGTATTCTCTTCTACGGTATGACCACCATGGAGGAGGTATTTATGCCGCTTCGTGAGTCACCGGCTTTCCGTCGGTTTTTCACATCCTTTGAGAATCCTCTGATCGGTATCCTGACAGGTCTTGTGATCACAGCCATCATCCAAAGTTCCAGCGCATCCGTCGGTATTCTGCAGGCACTTTCCGCCACGGGCAGCGTCACCTGGGCGATTGCGATTCCCATCATCATCGGTCAGAACATCGGAAAATGCATGACCATTATCTTAGGTTCCATCGGTGCGAACAAAAAGGCCAAGCGCGTGTCCCTCTCCTACCTTATATTCAACATCATCGGTGCGATCGCATTTGCATCCGTGATCTATCTTGTACATTATTTTGTGGGCATCGACAGTTTCTCCAAGGTGGTAAACCGCGGTGATATCGCGAACTTCCACTTTGCCTTCAACTTTATTACCGCCATGATCCTTCTCCCTTTCTCGGAGGGTATGGCGAAACTCACGGGCAAGATCATCAGAGATCAGGAGACCGAGACCACAGACAAGTTCTTTGCTGCACTTGACGATATGCTGCTTCATACACCGACCGTTGCGCTTTCCCAGTGCAGACGCCTCATCCTTGAGCTCCAGAAGCGTATGAAGGACAGCTTCAAGATCGCAACCGGTATGATCAACAACTACAGCGAGGAGGGATTCGCCACACTGCTTGAGAACGAATCTTTCGCAGACAAGTGTGAGACCGCTCTTTCCTCCTATATCATCCGCATCAACCGAAAAAGACTTTCAGTCAATGACAGCCGTGTCATGTCGGAGATCCTAAACTCCGTCAGCGACTACGAGCGTATCGGCGATTACATTATGAACATCGCCTATATCTCAAAAGAGAAGAATGAAAACGGCTCCTCCTTCTCACCCGTCGGTCAGATGGAGATTGAAACCATCACCAACGCCACAAGCCACGCCTTAGACGTGCTCTTTATGGCATTCGAAAACGATGACGCTTCCCTTTCCACACGTGTCGAGCCTTTGGCCGAGACCATCGACAAGATGAAGGAAATGATCAAAGCACATCACGTAGAGCGTCTGCAGGACGGCACCTGTGCGATTGCAAGCGGCGTCTTTCTCTTCGACTTGACCAACTGCTTCGAGCGTATCGCTTCTCACGCCTCCAACATCGCTCTCCACGTCATCAAGCGTGTCAGCGGTGCGGACGACTTCGATGAGATGCACGGACATGCCGGCGATCAGACAAGCATCGAGTACAGAGCACTCTACCAGTACTACGAAGGTCAGTATATTGAACCCATCACCCATCCCGTGATCCCCATCCCGGCTGACCAAACATCTTCCGAGATTTCGGACGAGGCTTCTTTAAAGAAGGCCGAGAAGTCCAAGAAAGTTGTATCCGACAAGACTAAGAAGTCCGGCGATAAGACGGAAAAAGCCGAAAAGAAAAACAAGCAGATCGAGAAATCCAAATCAGAAAAGCCGAAAGCCGATAAAACAAAAACCGAAAAGCCAAAGGCCGAAAAGGAAGTCAAAGTCGAAAAACAGCCCAAGCCCGAAACCAAGGAAAAGGAAAAAGAGAAACAAAAGAAAAAGAAAAAATAATATGCCACAATCAAAGCGGGTACCGTCGGTACCCGCTTCTTCTATGGATCAATCTTCTGTTTCAATCGTGATACTTCCCGTATCACATTCAAGTTTTAACTCATGAGCGCCCGATGATTCAAACTTTTTTCCCTGCTTATTTCCGTTTACCTTCACGCTTCCGGTATCCGTCTTCGCGTGAATCTCGTAATCGGAAAGCTTTCCTTTCACATACAGTTTAATGCTTCCCGTATCGGTCTCAATCTTACCTTCCGTAAGCATCGATTCCTCCATCTTGACGGAACCCGTATCGGTCTTGGCATCAATCTCTTCAATCTTCGCATTCGTAAAGTTCTGACTTCCTGTGGATGTCTTGGTCAACAACTTATCACAGGTAAATGTGTCGATATGCATAGAACCCGTATCCGTTTTTATTTCCGCATCAGGTACAGCTACCGCATTGACATACACAGATCCCGTGTCGCTCTTGATCCTGAGGATGTCGAAGTCAATCTTATCCACATGTACGGATCCCGTGTCGGTATTGATCGAAGCTTCCTCGATCAGTTTCACGTCAGCGGGGATATACAGCTTTACGTAGCGTTTCTTGGAACTTCCGAAATTCCAGAAGCTTATCAGGTTTCCGGTCTCCTTGATGGTTACTTTTCCGTCCTTTTCGGTAATCTCCGGTTCCTTGGAGAGCGCATATTCTACCTTCCATTCCGTACCTTCATGTATCACATGCACCGTGGATGTATCCATACGGACTTCGAACTTGTCAAATTCAGACAGTTGTACGGTATCTTCTACCACAGTCCCACCTCCAAACGTTATCTTTCCGTTCTCAAAGCCAAAGAATTCAGGGAATTTTCCGCCGAAGAAGTAGCCGAGTGCAATAAGTCCTCCTCCGAGGATGATAAAACTGATTCCGATAATAACCATAATTGCCTTCTTCATCTTATTCCCTCCTTCCCACAAAGCGATGTGTCACAAGACTCACAAATCCAACCGTCAGTTTCCAGAACAGACCCGCAATTGCCATCAGTAAAAGTCCCACACCGACTGCCACGAAAAAGGAACCGATCATAATGATCTTTGTTCCGATACCACCGGCCATGATCAATGCCGGAATCGCCAGAAATGCACTGCCGATGGCTGCGATTCCTCCCACAAAAAGCCCGAAACACACAGCTCCGAAGGAAACAACAAGTGCGAAGATCACCGCAAATGCTGCGATCGCAAGGGGAAGCGCTATAGGCGCCGCAAAGATGCCAAGGATCATCACCCAGAGCATGCTGCCTGCGGATTTTGACTTCTTATAACCCTTCTCCTTCTTAAAGGAAGTGTACTTCCTGTCCATCGTCTCTTCGAGGATCTTTCTGCCTGCGTCCTCCGGCGAACCGGTAAGCGGGGTTACATCCTCATCCTCCCGAAGTCCGGCATCCTCGATCAGATCCGTGTAAAACCTGATCGCATCCTGCCTGTCATCTTCGGGAAGTCCTCGCAACTTGTGCGATAATTCTTCCAAAAACTCAGCCTTGTTCATACTGTTTTTCTCCTCCCTGTGATCCATACATCAGCATCTCATCGATCTGATGTTTGTATTCCTTCCATTCCTCTCGGTAAGCGGTAAGCTGTTTTCTTCCGGAGGCTGTGATCTGATAGTATCTCCGATTCCTCCCCTGATACGGCAGATCATAGGTGGAAAGAAGTTCTTCCTTGGTGAGACGCCGCAATACCGGATATAGTGTGGATTCGGATATATCCACTACCTGGCGCACCTTCTGTGTCAGCGTGTAGCCGTAGGCATCTTCCGCAGATACGATGCCAAGCACGCAGGCGTCAAGTAATGGCGCCGTTAGTTGATAGCTCATGGAATCACCCCTTTCGTTTATCTACGTGCATACTATACGTCATATAATATTGTTTGTCAATACATATTATATTAAGTT
>CAMOHF010000150.1 GCA_946614685.1 uncultured Clostridia bacterium
ATCGATTGCAAGCACCGTGGTCTGGTCGCCATTTTCAAAGTACGCGCGGCTTTCTCTTACGAGTTCCTCCGAGTAAATGTAATCGTCAGAGAGGTCATTTACCACGCGGAGCATCTCCAGACGGCTGCTCATAAGTAGGTCCATATCCTGTTTTGTTGCGATTCTGTATTCCATTTCGTTTCCTCTTTACGCCGGAGCCGGGCACCTGAAGGAGCCAGGCACCAATGACCCTATTATATCCCATAAGATGGCTCGCAGAAAGTGTTAATGCGCGTGTTTCTTCTTTTTCGCCATCCTGCTTGCCGCCAGCACCCACGCAGCCACACCAATCGCCAGATACGATATCCTGTTGACCGCGTACCTTGCGAGGTGTCTGGCTAGTTGCCTGGCTCCTTCAGGTGCCTTTGCGAGGTGTCTGGCTCCTTCAGGCGCCTGACTCCTCGCTACGATTTCGAACCACCTCGCTCCGTTCGCATCCACGCACATCTCCGGTGCCACAAACGCCAGCACAAGAATCACACCCATCAGCACAAATACGAGTGCCGGATTGATCCTTCCGAGCAAATTCCCGACTCCCAGCACAAGCACAAGCGCCGGAATCCCGATTACAAAATACTCAAGGAGATATGTCCCGAGATACAACTTTCCAAAATATACAGACAGGAATACGCACCCCATCACGAGAAGAAGCAGGTTCATCACCAGGAAGTATCCGCCGATGATCAGACTCTTGATCATCATGCGTTTTCTCACGGAGAATCCCGTGACATCCGCGAGGATTCCCACCCGTTTCTGTCTACTTGAATAGACAGAAGCAATGAGAAAGAGTGATACAAGCATGGTAAGGAGGGTTATATCTCCCATATATTTGCCGAAGGTCCACCCGGAGAAAGGCGCCGTATCGGACACGCCGAGGATCATCTCCGTGGAAAGTAAGAACCATCCGTACAGCAATGTGATTATGCTCATAGCCAGGACATAGGGCTTTAGCAGGATGACCTTCAATTCGTATTTAAAAATCTTCATCAATGTTCAAATCCTCCTCTGTAAGTCCTGCGATATCCAAGAAGTCCTGAAATGTAACACCGCTCGAGCCGTCAAACGTGTTAAAGTCTCCTCTTTCATAGAGTTCCTGAAGAACCGCATCCATGGCTTCTTCACCACCGAGTTTCTCCTCTGCCTTAAGCAGCATGAGTGGCATGCGTCTGTATCTGTTGATTTCCTGTACGGAATCCTCGATACTGGTTCTGTAGCTCTCCGGGAGTTTCTCAAGGTACTCGGGATGTCTGAAGTAGAAGTTGTTATTCTGATACCTCACTGCTTCCTTCCACTTGTCCACATAGTACTGCTTTGCATAAAGCTCGCCATACTTTTCCTTCACCAATCGATAGGTCGTGTAGACATCAAGTCCTTCACATGACCAGAGACCGTCATCCTCCGCATAGCATCCCATATCACCCCAGTACAGGTGGATCAACTCATGCATAAATGTCTCGTTCTTGTTTGTTCCCTTCTTGCTGTCAGACAGCGTTTCCGGTGACATCATATCCTCGGAGAGTCTTATATTTCCGAGTACCACGCCGCCACCGCCGCCGTCATCCGAAGAAAGCATCTGAATACGGATCTTGTCCTCCGGTGTAAGCGTCTTCAGAGTTCCGATATGACTATCACAGTAGTCAAGCACATCAGTGATCGCCTGATTGATACCGTTAGCATCAACCAGCTCCGCATGTTTCTCGCTGTACTCAAAGAGAATCTCGGAATCATGGTAAGGTATCTCGTCAATATGGTCTTTCGCGGAAAGAAGGATCGGGTAACTGTCTCCCATATCGTAGCGTATGGTACCGTCCTCATTTTCTCCTACCTTCTCAAGCGGGAAACCATTGTTGGTCGCAACATGATCCGCAGGAAGGTTCACGTAGACGTGCTCTGTCGTCGCCGCGATTCCGAAGAAGACCGGCATGATTGTTTCCGCACCCACATTGATATAATCGGGCTCGATGGAATTATAAAGTGCATAACCGTCTTTTTGGAAAGCGGAATTCGAACTTGCCGGGTAGCCTTCATACTCAATCACAAGTTCTCCCGCTTTAAGCTCGGGATTCTTGATCACACCGATCTGATTTGCCAGGTTGATATTATCGGGGTTTTCCGTGTCATAATCGACACTGTACTCAAGTTCCTCGCCGTCAAGGGTGACACGCTTGATCTTGATGCCTGAGTGAATCTGGAATGTCAGATCCGGAGTCAATACATCCGTCAGCTGTATGGTAAGTTTGCCCTTCACGGTTCCTAGAAACGTGTCAAAATGCACATCCGCCTCAGAGTATAAAGCATCGGCGGAGTACTCAAAGAGCGTCTCCGAATACGCGCCCGCGCTATATGCCACCACCGGCGAATGATCGATAAAAGGCTCCTTTACGATCATCACTGCACCTAAGGCAAATGCAACGACAACCGGCACAAGTCCCTTCACCTCTTTGCAGTTTTTGCCAAAAGAACGGAACGGTCCGAACTGATATCTTCTTGAAAAGAGGACACCGAGTCCTCGAAATCCCACCGCCATAGCAAGAAGCAGAACTCTCGTATAAAGCTGGAACCTCATGTTTCCGAAGGAACCGTAAGAGTCCGACACATTCATAAACTGCGGCATGTTCCATCGAAGGAAGATGTTCATCCTTGCAAATGTTGAAAACTGCACAGCCGTAAGGATCATCAGGCAGATCACGGAGATACTTACATTTTGCATGATCATATACAGGCCGTCGCAGACAAGCAGCGTGATCAGGATGCTCGGAAGCATAGCTGTAAATGTATAGAGCAGGTATCTTCCGAAGTCAAAGTAATACTCCATCCGCGCACTTGCTACGGGAAGGTACACCGCCACAGAAATCACCGTCGTCATGCACGCGCAGATCATGTAGGCAAGTAGTGTCGCCATGGTAAGGCGCTTTCCGGCCGCATATGCATTTACCATGTGGGTTGTGCCGTTGCTCTTGAATCTGTCCGCATCAAGGATCAGTCGGATGCCCCAGAGGACGGCACCTCCGAGTCCGCCCAGGCTGAAGGGATAGAGAATGGTTTGCATGGTGACGGACGCCGGCTTTACGGAGAACACGTCGGCCAGAAGGTCACGCAGGAAGGGCACAAAGCCGAGTGCGATCACGGCCACGTTAAGGGCAATGATCAGATATGTTTTTTTATTCACCAGAAGTCGCCTTAACTCGACCCCGGTCAGTCTCATGGTCTGTCTCATCATTCGCCTCTTTTCTCACTGAAGTTAATGCAGTACAGGTACGCATCCTCCAGTGTCGCCTCGCATCGCTCCACGTAATCCGGCAGGTTCTCACCCACGATTCTGGTCAGGACGCCGTTTCTGGTGTTGACCTTGGACACGATCTCGCAATCCTTCGGAATCACGTCGTCCATCTTTCTGACGTAGGTTCCGACATGGTCCATGGTGCGCTCGATAAGATCCGCGGGACTTCCGTCGTAGAGAATCTTGCCGCCGTAGATCACAAGTACTCTGTTACAGACCGCCTGCACGTCGTCCACGATATGTGTGGACAGAAAGACGATCCTGTCGCTTGAAAGCTCCGAGAAAATGTTTCGAAACCGCACACGTTCTTCCGGATCAAGTCCGACCGTCGGCTCGTCGAGGATCATGATCTCAGGCTTTCCCATAATGGCCTGCGCGATTCCCACGCGCTGTTTCTGTCCGCCGGAGAGGCTGCCGATCTTCGCTTTCTTCTTCTCCGTTAGGCCCGTCTTTTCAAGCGCCCACTCAATCTCATCCTTGTTCTTGATATTCTTTAAAGCTGCCATGTAGTCTAAAAACTGCCATACGGAAAGTTCCTCCAAAAGGCCGAAGGTCTGTGGCAGATAGCCCAGTCTTCTCTTAAACTCCTGTTCCTGATCAAGGAGTTTCTCGGAATCCACCAGGATCTCTCCCTTGGTCTCCATAAGTCCCGCCGTCATAAGCTTCATCAGCGTGGACTTGCCCGCGCCGTTTGGCCCTAATATTCCGATGAAATCCGGGCTCTTGGCAGAGAAGCTCACATCGGACAGTGCCTTCTTGCCGGAGGGGTAGATCATGGTTACGTCTTGAATATCAATCTGCATAATATATCCTCTTTTCTTATGAATTCGTAAAAGGTAGAATCAGAAGTATTCTTCTGACTCTACCTTTTTATCATGGATTCTATGTAGTGTGTTTGTAAGTTTTGTGTAGTTTGTGTGAA
>CAMOHF010000151.1 GCA_946614685.1 uncultured Clostridia bacterium
CATTTCCGAAGTATGAGGGCATGACTTACCTCGGACGCCATGTGAAGGCGGAAGGGGAGTTTGAGCTTGCCGAGACCGTGCGGGTCAGACGTTCCGATATCGATTACAACATGCATATGAGCAACGCGAACTACGTGGAGCTCGCCTACGAATACATCCCGGGTGACCTTACCGTAACGAGAATTCACGCCGAGTACAAGGCGCAGACCAAGTACCATGAGACGGTCGACTGCCTCGTGTCCCATGTGGAGGATAAGTACTATGTAAAGATTGTGGGACATGAGAATGGGGAAGAAAAATGCGTTGTTTGTTTTACGGTAGCATAGAATATGAAGACTACTTAGGAGGGAAGATATGAAAAAACTATTTGGTGGACTGAACATCACATGGATCAAATTGGTTATATTTGCGATTTTGGCAGGTTTATACACCGGTGCGATGACACTGATTCCGGCAACGCTTGACACTTCGTTTCGGGATATCTCGATCCACTTTGACTGCTGGGTGCTGTTCGGGATCATACTCATTGTAAATGCAAAGTCACCGCTTGATTCGGCGCTGAAAACCTTTGTGTTTTTCCTGATCAGCCAGCCGCTGGTATATCTGGTGCAGGTTCCTTTTAACGATGCGGGCTTCGGTCTTTTCCGGTATTATAAGTACTGGTTTATCTGGACGCTTCTCACATTCCCGATGGCCTTTGTCGGATACTTTATGAAGAAGGATAAGTGGTGGGGGCTTGCGATCCTTGCTCCGATGCTTGCGTTTGTGGGATATCACTACTTAAATTACTTCGGAGAGGCCAAAACCTTCTTCCCGCAGCATGTGTTGAGCGCCGTTTTCTGTGCGGCAACGATGATCATCTATCCGCTGTTCATCTTTAAGGATAAAAAGATCAGACTTGCGGGACTTGCGATCAGTCTGTTGATCCTGCTTGCGGCCACGACCTACGGCGTGATCGATCAGCGTTCCCATGCGTATGAGACAGATGTGCTGATCAGCGGAGGCGATTCCGCAGCCGGTATCGAATTTGACGACACCTATACGGTTTCTCTGGCGGATGCAAGTTACGGAACCGCTGAGATTAGGTATGAGGACGCAATCGAGAGTTACATGGTTCACACTGTATTCAAAAGAACCGGAGATACGGAAATCACGCTCACCGCTCCGACGGGAGAGTCGTATACCTACGAGCTTCACGTAGAGCGATCGAGCTATGATATAAAACTTAAATGATTTGAAGGGAGAATAAAATGGATCCGAATTTGAACAACACAAACAACCAGACACAGGAGCAGCCGGTGATGCAGCAGTCCTTTGCACAGCAGATCGTACAGCAGCCGGTGCAGCCGCAGGGTCAACCGAAGAAGGAAAAGAAGGAGAGCAAGGTTGCTGTCTTTTTCGGCTCGGTTCTTCTGATCGGAATCGCATTGTTTCTGATCATCTCTGCAGTGGTAGATCTTGTGAAACTGGGCAGTACCAAGACGCTGCCGTCTGATTATACAACACCGCCCGTGAAGGGTGAGTATCTGGATGCCACCTTCCACATCGGTGGTGAGGCAGGAACGATGAAGCATACCATCAACTTCATTCCCGTAGGTAAGGAGTACTACTATATCGTATTCAATGACGATATGTCACAGCTTACCTTCGTTCGTGCGGATAAGCACTGGGGTGAGAACTTTGATGCGAACACGGGACTTGCATCCGGTGATGTGAAGATCAAGGGACGTGTCCGTGAAATGGATTATAAGATTAAGAAGGAACTTTCCGGTGATATCAATTATCTGGTGGGATCCGGTATCGATATGGCCACTACGGATGACGGTGACTATCTGTATATCGATGCGCTTACCTCAAAGGTAGCGATCTTAAAGCTTTCCATCTTCGGATGCTTCATTATCGCAGCCATCTTCGGCTTCCTTCTTGCCAAGGTACCCGAAGATATGCCGGGCATGATGTCCAATCAGAAGAAGCGGTCCGTTTACGGCGTGGCGATTGCAGTCTTTGCGATCGCAGGAATCGTGATCCTTCTTCATGTAATATCAACTTATATGTAAAAAGTAAGCTAACCAAATACGAAAGCACAGTAACAGCCGGAGCCGGGCTTATAAAGAAGCCGGGCACCGGTTTTTTTGTTCTTCATTGGGGTGCCCGCGCTTAGCGAGAGCGGGTCCGGCGCACTCCTTGCCTGTCCGATTCCGTATGGTTAATCATAGAAAAAAAGGTCGAAAATTCCTTGACATTATGCGACGTTAGTGGTAGATTAGCATGTAGAGATTAGCACTCGGAAAGAATGAGTGCTAATAAGAGAAAGGATGATTGCATGGAGCTTGACGAAAGAAAAGTAAAAATCCTGAAAGCAATCGTGATGAACTACCTCGAAACCGGTGAACCGGTCGGATCCCGTACGATATCCAAGTACTCGGATTTGAACCTCTCATCGGCCACAATCCGAAATGAGATGGCGGACCTGGAAGAGATGGGATACATTGTCCAGCCGCATACTTCCGCGGGTCGTGTCCCGACGGATGCGGGCTATCGCTTCTATGTAGACCGTCTGATGGAGGAGAAGGAAGAGGTCGAGGAAGTCAAGGGCACATTGCTTGAGCGTGTAGACCGTATGGAGCTTCTACTGAAGCAGGTTGCGAAGGTACTTGCCTGCAACACCAACTATGCGACCCTGGTCACTGCACCGAACTACAAGAAGACAGTCAAGTTCATACAGTTGTCTCTGGTGGATTCGTCCAACCTGCTGGCTGTCATCGTGGTGGACGGCAATATCATCAAGAACCAGATGATCCGACTGAATGTAATGCTTGATACGGAAGATGTTTTAAAATTCAACATTCTGCTGAACACCTTCCTGCAGGGCGCATCCCTCGAAGACATCAATCTCGAGATGATTCAGGAGATGAAAAAGCAGTCCGGCGAATATGCGGATATTCTCGATCACATATTCCAGGGCATCACGGAGGCCATCCATGAGGCGCAGGAGATCGACATCTACACCAGCGGCGCGACCAACATCCTGAAGTATCCGGAACTCGGAGACATCCAAAAGACCAGCGAGCTTCTCGAGAAGTTCGAAGACAAAGAGGAACTCACACAATTGATCGAAGGTACGGTCGGTGAGGATGACAGCGGCATTCAGGTATTCATCGGTGAGGAGACACCGGTCCAGAACATGAAAGACTGCTCGCTTGTCACTGCGACGTACCAGATGCCGGAGGGTGCCAAAGGTAAGATCGGTATCATCGGACCGAAGCGTATGGATTACAAGAAGGTGGTTAATACGTTAAAGAATCTGACGATCGAATTGGATGATATATTCAAAAAAGGCAGAGAGGTGACAAACGATGAGTAAAAAGACGCAGGCAAAAAGAAGTCCGGACGAGACCGTGGAAGAAGTGAAGGCAACCGCGGAGCCCGTTGTTGAGGAAGGCACGGACGTCAAAGTCAGTGAGACGGAAGAGGTTCCTGCGGACGATAAGGAGGCGTGTGAGGCCGCCAAGCCGAAGCCCGTTCCCAAGGGATCAAGACGCGGAAGCAAGGCAATGCAGGCCGAGCTTGATAAGTACAAGGAGCTTGCCGAAGGCAATGAGGAAAAGTACAAGCGACTGCTCGCAGAGTTCGAGAACGCACGTCAGCGACACGAAAAGGAAGCCACAAAGCATTACGATATCGGAGCGAAGGAAGTTCTTGAAAAGCTTCTTCCGGTGGTGGACAATTTCGAGCGGGCGCTCGAAAGCATACCCGAGGAGGATAAGAACCGGGCCTTTGAACAGGGAATCGACAAGATCTACAAACAGATGATGGATTCTCTGGAAAGCATTGGAGTTGTTCCCATGAATGCAACGGGAAAGAACTTCGATCCGGAGCTTCACAACGCAGTGATCCATGTAGAAGATGAGAGTATTGGCGAGAACATTGTAGTGGAAGAAATGCAAAAAGGCTACATGTACAAAGACCAGGTGCTCCGTCACAGCATGGTGAAAGTCGCAAACTAGGAGCGAGCAAGCCGTCTGCGAAGCAGACAGTGAGCCGCGAAGCGGCGGGCTTGCGAGTGGGAAACCCCAAGTGGGAATCAACAATGTAAACAATGAACAAATCATAAATGGAGGAAACTAAAAATGGGAAAGATCATTGGAATTGACTTAGGAACAACAAACTCATGTGTAGCTGTTATGGAGGGTGGTAAACCCGTAGTTATCAC
>CAMOHF010000152.1 GCA_946614685.1 uncultured Clostridia bacterium
TGTGAACCTGCAGTCGGACAACACCTTCAAGATTGATGAAGACAAATTTAACGACGCACATATGACAGATATCAAGTCGCTCTTTACGGGATCCACATCCTTCGGCAAGAGCGCACAGGAAAGACTGTATCAGATGTATACTGCGGCAGACAAGAACACCGCGCAGGCAGTTACCTACAATGCCAGCGCAAAGTACGACGTCTCCGTCGGAAGTATGTTCGACAGCCTGTTCTAAACCTACACATTTTATGACAGCGAACGGAACCCGTTATTAAGGGTTCCGTTTTTGAGTAACAAATAAGAACGTTCCGCCTGGCCGAAGCGAGAGGAATATTATGAGACTGGACAAGTATCTTGCCGATGCGGGCAAAGGAACCCGCAGTACAGTAAAATCGTATATCGCTGCCGGACGCGTCCGGGTGGACGGCGCGGTCGTGAAGCGGCCGGAGTATAAGGTGCCGGAGGACGCTGTTGTAACATTGGACGACGATGCTTTGAATGCGGAAGCGTTTCAGTATTTCCTCCTGAACAAGCCCGCCGGAGTCGTATCCGCCACAAGGGATGCACGGGAGAAGACCGTCCTTGATCTTCTTGACTGCGACAAGCGCCGCGATCTTTTCCCTGTGGGAAGGCTGGATAAGGACACGGAGGGGCTTCTCGTGATCACAAACGACGGAAAGATGTCGAAGGATCTTCTTACGCCGGGTAAACACGTGGCAAAGTGCTACTATGTTGAGGCAGAGGGGAAACTTCCGGATGATGCGGCAAGACAGTTTGCGGAAGGGTTTGACATCGGAGACGAGCGACCCACCGCGCCTGCGGAGCTTTCCGAGGGAGAGAAGGAAGGCAGCTGGTATCTGACCATTACGGAGGGAAGGTTTCACCAGGTCAAAAGGATGTTTGAGCATTTCGGATGTCATGTGACTTACTTAAAAAGGATATCCATGGGCGGACTTTCGCTTCCGGAAGATTTAAAGCCCGGAGCGTATCGAAAGATGACAGAAGAGGAGATCAAACTTCTTACCGAAAGAGGATAAATCTATGACGAAAGAACAAAAAGAAGCGCTTCAAACACTTTATGCATGGACGATTCGCCTGTGCGAGTGCGCCGGAGAAGGCCCGGATGCGGCAAGAACGTTTTGGGACGAACTTGTCACAGATCCCGAACTGCTTGCGGAATACGCCTACTACTACGATCATCGCGAGTTTTTATGCAGATACAGGGTGGGCGATTTTACCATTGCGGATATTCTCGTGTGGCAGATGGACCATTTTAAGGCACATATGGACAGGGCGGACAGCGCCAATCGCTATGACAAGGATAAACTGGTGCTTTCCACCTTTCGAACGATGATGGAATTAAAAAAAGATCCCGTGAGGATCTCACGGGAGTTTGCTGCGGAAACAGGCACGGATCTGGCGGAAGGGTGGAACCTTCACTAGATCATGCGTAGTTGTTGAACATCATGCCGCTGTACATCGATTGGGTGTAAGTAGCACTGGTTTTTTCTTCTTTGTTCGGGTAGGTGACAATTAATTTGTTGATGTAAGCCATGGGGTCAAGGGTAAGACGCTCCGTGGCTTTTGAGATTTCGGATACAAAATCGGAATCTGCCTCAAAGAGCTCCATCAATTCACCGACGTGCACGGATCCGCTTTGTTCGGGGGTGTAAAGCCGGCCGTCATCGGAAACCTCGATACCGGCGGCAGAGAGGGCTTCTCTGTGCCCCTTCAGGATACCGGAGATGTCACTCGAAAGACTTCTGCTTCCGATCGTGGCAGGACCCTCGTGTTCGGCGAGCGTGACCAGATTGTTGTAGGCTTCGATAAAGCCGGAAAGCTGGTCTCTCAGTACGCCCGTATCAGGTACGAAGCTAATGTTCACGGGCTCGTCCGATACACTGTGGAAATCAAGTTCCACAGTCTGATTGATGGAAATGTGGTTGGATGTGGAGGCGTGTGCCTCACCGTTCACTGTAAACTCGGCATTCGCAGGGGGGACGGAAACCTGATTCAAACCGAAGGCTTCCACGAAAGAACGGTCCTCGCTGGCGTCTGAAAGACGGAAACGCAAAGCTTCCCCTGATTCCGGCAGGCCTGTTTCCTTCGACGTGAGCATCAGTGCCGAACTGTCGCCCTCCGTAAGGATGGTGGCTGTAACGCCCATATCCCTGCCGTTCACACTTTCTGCGAATTTATTCTGGATGGAGTAGTTGGTGTCGCCCTCGGAAACGGCCAGATTGAATCTGTATTGAGAATCACCGGTAAAAAGGGAGAACCGGTAATTGCCGGGGGGGACGGTCTCTCCGTCGGTAGAGAGATAACTGCCGATGTTCACCTGTTCGGTGGCAAGCGCATCCACGGTGAGCTCGAGATATCCCGGAAGATCCGGACCGGGCTGACGTTTGAAATCGCCCGTGATCACGGAGGGATGATCCGAATGCACCTGTTTCTGTGAATAGACGGAGCTCTCGGGATCCGAGAAAGAAAGCGTCGTATCCCTTAAAGTGATGGCAGACTCCTTAATATCAATGATATGTTCCTGTTTCTTGTCGGAAAGGGACACCAAATAAAGCGGCGAATTCTTATTGTACTTGGACATACTGCTGTAAACCGCCTTAAGTTCGGAGGATTTATGAATGGTATTGCGTTTTTTGGGCACGAGTTCTGTGCTCAGATGATTGTAGATATTATTGCTGACTTTCATATAAAACCCTCCTTCCTTGGATAGTTTTTATAACAAACTCCCATATAACGGCGGTCCCTCGCCGATGGGGTGCAAAATAAAGCCAATTCGGCTATTATTTCAACTCTATTATATTATATAAGAAGACCTTTGTCTACATCATTCTGAAAAAAAAGTAAAAAGAAATGCAGTTTTCTTCGTTTTTTCGCGATAATTTGCTTGACTTTCGGCCTTCTGTTTGGTATTCTATAGTCCGCGACGGAAAAAAGTCTTTTTTTTATGCTTTTTTTGCGTGCAAATTAATATGGAGGTGAAAGGAAGTGCGAGTTAAGATCACATTGGCATGTCAGGATTGTAAACAGCGTAACTACAATATGACAAAGGATAAGAGAAAGCACCCGGACAGAATGGAGACCAAGAAGTACTGCAGATTCTGTAAGGCGCACACGATGCACAAGGAGACCAAGTAAGGAGTAAGTTATGTCAAACAACCAAAACAGCGAGACATCACCTACCCTGAAGAGAAGCTGGTTCCAGGGCCTGAAGGCAGAATTTGCCAAGATCACATGGCCTACAAAGGACAGGATCAAGCGCGAGTCCATCGCGGTGATCGTTGCTTCGGTACTTACGGGCCTTTTGATCGCGGGTATCGATTATCTGCTCAAAATCGGCTTGACTTATATCGTTAGGTAGGTGAACATATGTCAGAAGAAATGCTTGAGCATGAAACTCCGGACGTAGAAGCGGAAGCGACGACTGAAGAGACTGCATCCGCGAACGGACCGAAGTGGTACGTAGCCCATACCTACTCGGGTTACGAGAACAAGGTCAAGAATGACATCGAGAAGACTATCGAGAACAGAAAGCTCCAGGATCAGATCCTTGAGGTATCGGTACCTGTACAGGATGTGGTAGAGGTGAGCAAGAACGGAACCAGAAAGACGGTTTCCAGAAAACTGTTCCCCGGCTATGTGCTTGTCAACATGTACATGAACGATGTCACATGGTATATCGTGCGAAATACCAGAGGTGTGACGGGCTTCGTCGGACCTGAGTCCAAGCCTGTTCCCCTGACGGAAAAAGAGATGAAGAATCTCGGAATCAGAACCACAGAAGCCGTGAAGATCGACGTAGAGGTCGGAGATCCGATCAAGGTCGTTACCGGCGCTTGGGAAGGCAGCAACGGTGCTGTTAAAGCCATCAACCAGGGCAAGCAGACCGTCACCATCGAGGTGGACATCTTCGGACGTGCAACATCCGTTGAGATCGGCTTCGCCGATATCCAAAAACTGTAGTTACAGAAGTGGAAGGGTATCCCCCGCTAACACCACAATCTTATTAGGAGGTACGCTATAATGGCGAAAAAAGTAGAAGGCTACATCAAATTACAGATCCCTGCAGGTAAGGCAACCCCTGCACCGCCCGTCGGACCGGCGCTCGGTCAGCACGGTGTAAATATCGTTGCATTTACTAAGGA
>CAMOHF010000153.1 GCA_946614685.1 uncultured Clostridia bacterium
TGGCAGACTACGCGGCGACAAGCCGGGATACGGACATTCTGACGGAGTACGTGCGACAGAGTTTAAAGCGCGCCATCTCCAACAAGTACTTTGCGGATGAGGAATCCACCAGCGTGATCACTCTTGATCCGAAGATCGAGCAGATGATCATGGGTTCCATCAAGCAGACGGAGCAGGGAGCTTACATTTCCTTGGATCCTGCGGTCATAAGACAGATCCTCTCTTCCACGGAGACGGAGCTTGCCAAGCTTACGGACAAGGGTCTTGCCCCCATCATTATTACATCCCCGATCGTCCGGATGTACTACAAGAAGATGACGGCGGATTATTTCAAGGATCTGATCGTGATCTCCTACAACGAGATCGATTCAACCATAGAACTAAAATCAGTCGGAGTAGTTACAATCGATGATAATCAAGAAGTATAAAGCAGCAAGTGAAAAAGATGCAATCCTCCTTGCAAAGGAGGATCTCGGTCCCGAGGCAATCGTTATGAACGTTAAGACCATCAAACCTTCGGGGCTGATGCGACTCTTCAAGAAGACCAGAGTCGAACTTACGGCAGCCATCGACGATACGGTGGAAGCCGAAAAAAAGGAAGCGCCGAAGGAGGCGTCGAAAGAGACACCTGCGGCAGACAGCCAGGTCGGCACGCCCGACAGCCTCTTCGGACAGGCTTTTGCGGGAAAGGAAGATCATTTTACGCAGGAAGCGCAGAATGCGATCGAAGAAAAGATCAACTCCATAGCCAGACTGTTGGAGCAGCAGATGTCTGCTGCGGAGAAGGAAGAAAAGAACGGAGAACCGGAGACTTCCGATAAGGAGACCGAGAAAAAAGAAAACATAAAAGAAGAACAAAAGACGGAAGGCAAGGTAGTCAGCCTGATCAAGAAGCAGCTCACGGATGCGGAGGTATCCGAGCAGCACATCAACGAGATTTTAGATGAGATCTCCGAGAAGGATGAGAAACAGCCGATCGACAATACCCTTGCAAGCGTCTACCAGAAGATCGTCTTAAAGCTCGGCAAGATCGATCCCATCGTTCCCACCGAGGAGAAACCGAAGGTACTTTTCTTTGTTGGAAACACGGGTGTCGGCAAGACGACGACCATCGCAAAACTTGCGTCCAAGCTGGTGATCGAGGAGAAGATGAAGATCGCGATCTTTTCCGTGGATACGTATCGTATCGCGGCTATCGATCAGATCAAGACCTATGCCTCCATCTTAAAGGTTCCCTTTGAGGTTATCTATACACCGGACGATATGAAGAACAAGCTTGAGCGCTTTTCTGAGTATGATTTCGTGCTTGTGGATACGGCGGGTCGTTCCCATAAGAACGAGGAGCAAAAGAAAGACCTCGATGCCATTATCCGATCTGCGGACGGCAATGAAAAAGAGATCTTCCTCGTGCTTTCCGCTACCGTAAAATACGGAGATCTTTTGAAAATCGCCACATCATACGGAGAACTCTTTGATTATAAGATCATCTTTACCAAGATGGATGAAACGACTGGAGAGGGTTCCCTGTTAAATCTAAAACTGGATACGGGAAAGGACCTGTCCTATGTCACATGGGGACAGAATGTTCCCGAGGATATCGGCCTTGTCAATCCCCAGGTGATTGCGAAAAAACTGTTGGGGGGTGTGTAGTCGATGGTAGATCAGGCAACCAAACTCCGAGAGATGGTGGAAGAAAGGGATACCGTCGTACCGAACGCCCGCGTGATCGCAGTGACCAGTGGCAAAGGCGGTGTCGGAAAGACCACCATGTCTGTAAATCTGGCCCTCGAGATGGCGTCTCGCGGCAACCGCGTTGTTGTCTTTGATGCGGACTTCGGCCTTGCAAATGTAGAAGTGATGCTTGGAATCCGTCCCACGTACAATCTGCTCGATCTGATTCACAACAATCGTTCCATGACGGAGATCATCACAGAGGGACCTTCGGGAATCGGTTTTATTTCGGGTGGATCCGGTGTTTCGGAGCTCGCATCTCTTGATAATGCGAGCATTAAGCTCTTGATTTCGGAGCTTGCCAAACTCGACAAAATGTACGATGTTGTTATAATAGATACAGGCGCCGGTATCACGGATTCCGTGATGGAATTTGTGATGATGAGCCCGGAGGTACTGCTGGTGGTAACACCGGAACCTACTTCCATAACGGACTCTTACTCCCTGCTCAAGGTGTTACGACGCAAGGAGGGATTCACACCGAATACCAAAAACATCCGCGTCGTGGCCAACCGCGTAGAGAATGTGGAAGAGGGACTTGATATCTTCGAAAAGATCAATACCGTATCTTCCAAGTTTCTGGAGACGAATCTCGAATACCTGGGCCCGGTGCTTCTGGACAAGAATGCATCCATGTCCGTGATCGAGCAAAAACCCATGGTTTCCGCATATCCGGATTCCGCGGCCTCCAAGAGTATCAAGGCTTTGGCTGCAAAACTTCTGAACGAAGAAACCGTGGAAACCGGAAAGCATATGGGCCTTGCGAGAGTGTTTATCGACTTTTTCAAGTCAAAGAAACGTATCGGCTAGTTTACATAAAGGGGTTATCAACTATGGCAATCGTTGGTGTTGGGAATAAAATCGAATTGGTGCGGCTGGATCAGCTGATCAATAACGATCAGAATCGAAAGGTCTTTATCAGCAAGGTGTATGACATCCTGCCGAAGAAGAAACTGCAGATCGCCATGCCCATCTTTGAGGGCAAGATCGTTCCGCTCGAAGTCGGGGATCGTTACAACGCGGTCTTTTATACGGCGGGAGGACTTCTTCAGGCCAATGTATCCATCGCTTCCAGATACAAAAGCGGCAATCTCTTCTACATGGATGTGGAACTTTTGGCGGAGCCTACCAAGGTTCAGAGAAGAGAATTCTATCGCTATAACTGCAAGATTGATTTAAAGATCAGAAAAGTGACCGAGAAAGAGTATGAGACCGGAGTTCCCGAGGATATGTCCGTACCCGAGGAATCCTTGTTCGAAACAGGCAGGATCCTCGATATCAGCGGCGGCGGACTTCGACTTATCCAGAGCAAGAATTATGATCGAAATCAGCTGGTGAAGGTACAGTTTACCATCCCCATCCTGAATGAGATCGATACCTTCCATCTCTTCGGCAGAGTCATCTCAAGCACGCTGCTGATGGAAGGAAAACATGATGTGTTTGAACAGCGGATGGAGTTCCTGAAAATCCGTCAGGAAGACAGGGACAAGATCGTGCGTTTTATCTTTGAGAGTGAACGTATGGCACGTGCAAAGGAATCAGGAAGATAAATCATTCCGAGAGGGTCATTTTCATGAAAAAAATCATGATTATTGATGATTCTGCACTCATGAGAAGAGCATTATCTGATATAATGAAGCATACAAGTGAATACAAGGTTGCTTATACCGCAAACAACGGAGATAATGCTTACGAGATCATCATGATGCATAAGGATATTTCTTTGATTCTTTGCGATATTGATATGCCCGGACTTGACGGTATCAGTTTGCTTCGAGCGATCAGAAGAGACGGGATCACAACACCGCTCATCTTTATCACTTCCAGACAGGATTCCGCCACGGCGATCGAAGCCATAAAGGCCGGCGCATCCGAGTTCTTACGAAAGCCCGAACGATTATTCAGAGATGATGATCCGGAGTTTCGTGAGATACTGCTTACATCTCTTGCGAAGCATTCACTTCCTCCGATCGAGGATTCCTCCGCATCGGCCGCACCCGAGTACGCGCGTGCGTTGAAACAGACCAAATTCCCGACACACCGTGAGGCGGAGCGGACAGAACAGCCGGAGAAACCGGTGCGCGGCAATGCCGAGATTCTGAAGAGCAAGGTCGCATCCAAGCCCGGAAGTAAGATCCTGGTGGCGCTGGTTTGTTCTACGGGAGGGCCGAAGGCACTTCAGTTCGTGATCCCGAAGCTTCCGGCGAATCTGAACGCACCCGTTGTCATGGTACAGCATATGCCCAAGGGATTCACGGCTTCTCTGGCACAGCGGCTCGATACCATGAGTGAGGTGAAGGTTCAGGAGGCGGTTGAAGGAAAGGTGATCGAAAAAAGCAATGTCTACATTGCCAAGGGCGGGATGCACCTGGTCCTGAATCAGTCATGCAGGG
>CAMOHF010000154.1 GCA_946614685.1 uncultured Clostridia bacterium
TGGAGAACTACGAAGGCAAGTACCTGTCCGATATCGATACGGAAGCCTATTATAAGATCCGGGATGAACTGGATTACTATGATGCGGGTACGCTTGTGAATAACTACTCAAAGGGAAGTTCTTTGGTGGGAGAGGGACTTGCAACAGCGCTCTTTTCCTTCCCGAGGATATCCGATGAGGACAGGACACGTATCATCATTCTTTCCACGGACAATTCTCAGGAAGAGATCGGAACGCCAATCGTGGAAATCGACGAGGCCTGCTCCATCTGTGCCGACCACGGTATCCGGGTGTTCGGTGTATTTCCGGCGGAGGAGAAGTTCTACGACAGAAGCCGCATCCCCTACAATGAGGCGATGAACGGCCTTATGAAGGCGGTACAGTCTACCGGCGGAACGTTTTACAGAGAAAGTGACACCCTGTCCGTGCAGGATATGGTGGATGACATACAGGCTCAGGAAGCGCTGATGGTGGATGAGGTAACGACCACGAGAGTTGTAGACAAGCCCATGATCCCCACCATGGTTCTTCTGATTGCGCTGGCGATCTTCTTTATCGCAGCGATGGTATTGATGCTATGATTACAAAACCTTTGCTTCCCGTGTGGATATCGGCTGTGGCGATCTTTGTGGTATTTGTGCTCGCCCTGATCGAGATCCTCAGACGGAAGGACACAATTTTATACAAGGTAACCGCAACGCTTCGGCTTTTTGTTATCTGCGTGCTGATATTTCTCGTGAATTTAAGACCGCAGCAGAAGCGTTACAACATGGAGATGGAGCTCAAGAATCTGGACATCCTCTTCGTGACGGATACGACCATCAGTATGTGGGCGACGGATTACGACGGCAAATTCACCAGGATGTATGCGGTGCAACAGGATTGCAACCATATCATGGATTCGTTGATGGGCAGTAACTTTTCCCTGATCCGCTTTGACAACCGTTCACAGATCCTGGCGCCCTTTACCCAGGACACCGGCAATGTCAAAGATGCGATCGCAACTATCAGCGAGCCGGACAGAGACTATGCGACGGGAAGCTCGCTGAATGTCCCCTATGACGATATGGAGGATATGCTGGTTTCCTCCAACAGCAAGGATGAGCGGCTTGCGATCGTATTCTTTATCAGCGACGGCGAGAATACCAGCGAGGAGGATCTGCGTTCCTATGCGGAGTTGTCCAAATATATCGACGGCGGAGCGGTCCTCGGTTACGGAAGCGAGAACGGCGGCACCATGAAGGATGCGGACGGCAGAGTGATTCAGGATCCGGTGACCGGATCGGAGGCAGTCTCCAAGATTGACGAGGAGAACCTGAAAAAGATTGCCGAGGAATTGGGTGTTGAGTACATTCACATGACCGAGCAGGAGAATATCGAGTATCTGCTCGATGCCATCAAGGCGGGAAGCTCAACCGTGATCGGTGATAAGAACGGTATTACCTATGTGGATACCTATTACTACTATGCACTTCCCCTGGTACTGATGCTGGCGTGGGAGATGTACATCATTGTCAAAAAAGGAAAATGGTAATTTATGCGGGAGAAAACCGGGCAAAAACTAAATAAAAAAGAGGCAAGAACCGTTATGGCGGTCGTGAACATCGCCTGCGTGGTATTCCTGATCGTGGCCCTCTTTTTCGGGATCAGGATTTTGCTCAACCGGTTGTTTATCAACAGTTACAACAAGGAAGAGTACAATGTGAGTACCGTGGAGAAGCTTCAGAAGTTCAACTTCTATGAGAGCTATCTGCCGCATTACAATCTCGGAAATGCGCACTACAAGCGGGGAGAGTACGACAAGGCTATCGGCGACTACAAGCATGCTTTAGAGGAGAACCCTCCGGAGATGAAGGAGTGTCCCGTGCGGATCAATCTCGCGCTTGCACTCATAGCAAAGATCGACTTTGACCACCTTCAGACGGAAAAGCAGATCTTGGGCGCCATCAGACAGCTTCAGTCGGCGAGACAGGTACTGATCGAGGATGGCTGCGCACATGATCAGGACGACGGCGGACACAGCCCCGAGGCGGAGCAGCTCAAAAAGGATATCGATGAGAAGATCAAAGAACTGATGCGCATGCTCCAGCAACAGCAGAGCGGCGGCGGAGACGACGATCAGGACAATCAAAATGATCCGGATCAAAACGGCGATCCGCAGAATCCGAATGGCGGTTCAAGCCGCGAGGACGATCTTCGTGATAAGCTCGACAAGCAAAAGCGTGACTCCATGCGTGAACGCACGGATGCGAACGATGAGAAAGACAAAGAAAACGCCGGCGGCGGGCAGAACGAAAAAGGCAGAAACTGGTAGGAACCGGCTTCTGCCTTTTTCGCGATCAAGGAGTGATCAGGACGCCTCGGAGGCGTTCGGATACTCATCGATTAAGTTGTCGTACATGATGTGGTAAGCAATGTCGGAAAGCTCGGTGGTCTTGCTTTTTTTCACCTTGTCTCCGGGAATGACATCGAGCACATCGATCTTGACGTGGATGTGTTTGAACCAAAACTGTCGGAATATCTTCTTGGAACCCTTGATGGTGGATACCACGATGGGACATCCGGCTTTCTTTGCGATACGGAATGCTCCGTCACGGAAGGGAAGAAGCGGCTGATCCGTCTTGTTCTCCCAGCCCTCCGGATAGATACCGATGGAACAAAATCCGTTCTTGATGTAGTCCGCGGCCTGATGGATGCTCTTCAAGGCTTCCTTGGGTGAACTCCTGTCGATGGGAATACATCCGACGACGCGCATATAGCGGCTGACAAAGGGAATTTTCATATTCTCCTGCTTGGAGACGTAGGCGACATTCTGCTTTTTGAAAAGCTCGATGCCAACCAGGGGGTCGAAAAAGCAGGTGTGGTTGCTTACGATCAGGAAGGGCTCATCCGGCAGCTTTTCCAAACCGGAGGAGGACACCTTGATGCGGAAACTGTCCACAAAGACCTTCAGCGTGGCCATACCGAACTTGCGGTAGAAGGTATTGATCTTCTTTGGCATATAGTCCGGACGGATGGTCAGGGCGATCAGTATGAAGATGGTAAGCTGTATCAAAAACAGCGCGATATATCCGATGATCGTGAAGAAAAACAGGAACACGATGCCGGCGATGACGGATTGAAAGATCCCCTGCGCAAGCAAGTAGACACCGGTCCCGAAACTGATCAAAAGGTAAATGTAATGAAGCATACAGACTCCTTTGGTGTATTCTCGTTACCATAGCCGATTATACAAGAAGAAATCCGGATTGACAAGATATAAAAAATATGTACAAACAGTACTTGAATGTGATACAATACTGCTTATGGTATGAGAAAAACGAGAGAGGTAACGGATATGTTGGATGAGCGCAGGGTCAGCCTGATGACCAAGCTGGCGATCTACGAAAAACACGAAGAAAACCGTGATCTTGTTATGGCCAGATACTACGCGAGGGACTATGTCAGATTCAATGTTTTAAAGACATGGGTCGCTTCTACGGTTGCTTACTGGTCTATCATCGGTGGATATGTTTTCTTGAATTTTGAGAAGATTCTTTCACAGATCAGCGATATGGATTACTTTGCCGTGATGTATAAGATGCTTTTCGGTTATGCGGTATTCTGTGCCGTGTATTTTCTCTTTGCATCGGCGGTTTACAATTACAGATATATGCACGCCAAGAAGGGCCTGATCGATTACAATGTCAACATGAAGGAGCTTATTAAGCACGACAGCGACAAGGGGCATGTGGTTGATCATGAGCATTCCGGTATCCGTGAGACCGCAACGAGGTCTTTTTCTACGGACCGTCCCGCAAGAGGCAGGGTCAGCCGTATGGATATGATCAACAAGAAACTTGCGGAGGAAGAAGACGAAAAACGCCAGGAGATCATAGACAATATGAATCGCCTGAAGGAAAAGAATGCCGAGAAAGCGCGGATGGAGCGCGAGCGTCAGAAGCAGATCGAGGCCGAGAAAGCCCGTATTCGCGAAAGAAGACGACAGCTCGAAGCAGAGCAGCTTGAGAAGATCCGAAGCGGCAGACAGGAAGAGATT
>CAMOHF010000155.1 GCA_946614685.1 uncultured Clostridia bacterium
TCATCAGACTCACTGATCAGACCGCAGCGGTACACAAGTATCTGTATACCGTAAGTGCTGCGGAAAGAGATGTTCTTACAGCACTTGGCTGGAAGGAAGAAAAGGCGGATTTCTGGGCTAAGTAAATATAGCAATCCTAAGTTTTTGCCCCATCCGGGTGACGATGTTCCCCGGATGGGTTTTCTTCGCCCGCGGATTGTATTTTCATGGGTCATTTGTTATATTGTTGTTATGTGAAAACAAGTAATGCACGAGGGGTGACGATTACTATGAGGAAGAGAGCTCACTTCAAGGCTTCCCTATCCGGATGATGAGAAGACGGTAGAGAATAACTTCCAGAATGTAATCTATATCGTGTTCATGCTCCTTGGGTAGTATACACCGGCAGAGGTCCATTCCTCAAAGGGCAGGGTGGACTGTGTTGTTGAGACGGATGACTACGTATATATCTTTGAATTGCGGCTGTCTTGTGGAGTGAAGGGAGTTTATATGAATAAAAGGTTTATTTCTATTGTCCTGCTTGCTGTTTTGTGCATGTCCCTTGCTTCCTGCGGCAGTAAGAAGGAACAGGCGGTTCCGGGCAATCCGAACGGTATTTTCGAGTGGGAAAAGAAACCGGTCAACATAGTCGATGACAATTATCGAAACTACTATGAGATCTTCGTCCGTTCTTTTTACGATACCAACGGTGACAAGATCGGAGACCTGAACGGCGTAACGTCAAAACTGGATTATATCAGGGATATGGGGTTCAACGGGATATGGCTCATGCCCATAATGCCCTCGCCCTCGTACCACAAGTATGATGTGACCGATTACAAGGCAGTAGCGGACAGTTACGGAACCATCGACCAGTACAGCGATCTTGTGGCCGAAGCTCATAAGCGCGGGATACGTGTGATCATAGATTTTGTTATGAACCACACTTCGGCCAAGCATCCATGGTTCACGGAAGCCTGCAGCACCCTGAGAAACATAAACAATAAGGGTAAATCTCTGGATGCGCTCGCAAGGGAATGCAAGTACATCAACTATTATCATTTCACCGATACCAAGGTGAATTCCACCTATTATCCGGTTTCGGGCACCAACTATTATTATGAAGGGCAGTTCTGGGACCAGATGCCCGATCTTAACTTCGCCTGTGAAGACCTTCGCAGGGAATTTGAGGATATAGCGAAGTTCTGGATCGATATGGGAACGGACGGGTTCCGTATGGATGCGACTCTTCACTTCGAAGAAGGGGATACAAAGTTCAACTGCGAAGTCATGAACTGGATCTATGAATACTGTAAGACCCTTAACCCCGAGTTCTATATGGTTTCGGAGGTATGGAGCTCAAGCGGCGTGATAGCGCAGTACTACGATTCCAAAACTGATTCTTTGTTCAATTTTGATGCGGGCGGTCCGGAAGGAAAGCTTTTGTCGGCAGCCAGAGGCAATCTGAAAGCGGAAGCCTTCGTCAATTCCATGATAGGATACGAGAATTCCTTCGGAAGCGTTTATCCGGAATATATCGATGCGCCTTTCCTCACCAACCACGATATGGGGCGCGTCACCAATACGCTTAACTCCGACCCTTCGGCCATGAAATTTGCGGGAGGGCTCCTTCTTTCCATGAATGGGGCGCCTTTTGTATATTACGGTGAAGAGATAGGGCTTAAATCCAAGGGTAACAAGGATGAGAACAAGCGACTTCCCATGCAGTGGGGAGAAGAAACGGGAAAGACCAATCCTCCGAGCGGAGCAGACAAGGTCGAGCAGAATTTCCCGCCCGTGTCGGAGCAGCTTGAGGATCAGGAGTCCATTCTGAATTATTACAAGAGAGCGCTTCTTTTGCGAAATCAGAATCCGGAGATCGCAAGGGGACACATAGTGAACGTGGATAAGGTCACTAACGGGACCGTTGCGGCGATCGTCAAGGAGTATAACGGCTCGGCCATCGGGATCGTGTACAATTCATCGGCCAAAGATGAGGCGGTCCTTAATTCCAAGGAGATCCATTTTATCAAGAACCAGCTTGAAAAAAGCACGGAAGAGACGGCAAATAACTTTGAGATCGTCGGTTTCCTGACAGTCGACAACTCAGAACCCGTACTTTCGGAAGAGACACTGACCCTTCCGGCCAGGAGCATAACATATGTTAAGCTCAAGACCAAAAAGAAATGATCGTGAAAAAGTTGTAAAAAAATACTATGTTGCATTATTGAATACTATGCTATATAATGTTACTGACGTGACATGGTCATGTTAGAATATAATCATATTTTCAGGAGGACATATTATGATTCAATTTATCGTATCACTTATCATCGGCGGTGTTGCCGGCTGGGTTGCAGGCAAGATCATGGGAACCAACTACTCTGTACTCATTAACGTGCTGCTTGGTATAGGCGGCGGTTTTGTGGGCGGACTGCTTTTCGGTCTTTTAGGCCTTGGCGCTTCGGGCGCACTCAGCTGGATCGGATCCTTCATCATCTCCGTTATCGGCGCTTGCCTGCTCATCTGGGTATTTAAACAGATCAAGAAATAAGGAGAGCCGATGAAAAGACTCAAAGTGTTACCTGTATTACTGCTTGCTCTGTGCTCGCTGCTGCTCACTGCCTGTGTGCGGCTTGATGCCGATGTGACCATCAAGGCCGACGGAAAGGCTGATCTTTCTTTGCTTTACGCCGTGATGAGTGATGACCCCGACGAGGCTTCGCTTTCGCTTGAAGAGCAGGATGAGATCACTGATTTTGGCGGCAAATATGAGCTTTACAATCAGGACGGATATGTGGGCTACAAGGTGACGGCTAAGAACATATCGTTGGATAAACTGTCCGACAGTTCGATATTGGGCGGTGATTCGGATTCTTTCGTGATAAAGAAAGACGGAAAGACACTGAGAATTGAAGGCTCACTCTTTGATCCCGACGATGAGGAGCAGCTTTCCTACATCAGGGATTCCCTTGGAATGTACGGCGGATACATGAGATTTACGCTGCATCTTCCCGAAGTGCCCAATGAAAGCAATGCTACAAGCACCTCCGACGGCGGCAAGACACTCACCTGGGACCTTACCAAAATGAAATCCGGTGAGAAGATGATCGTGGAATTAACCCTGCCGGGCGTCGGACCGGGATATTTCGTGTTTATAGGGATATTGGCAGCCATTGTGCTGGTTGTAGTGCTGGTAGTGATCCTTTTGCTCCGCAGAAAACCCGCAGCTTCCGTTATGACTCCGTCTGCATCACAGACTTTTTCGGACCGGCAGGGTCTTGCATCAGGTCAGCCATCCGAGAACTATATCTACTGCAGCAAGTGCGGAACCAGACTTCCTGCGGGAACGGCGTATTGCACCAATTGCGGCAGCCTTGTGGTATCTGTTGCAACGCCCGCGGCACCAGCTGATGTAACGGCTCCGGCGGCTGATGTAACATCTGCGGCTGTATCAGCTCCGGTGAGCGAAGCGGCCCAGGTGACTGATGCAAGTTCAGCGGATGTATCAGCTCCGGCGAGTGAAGCGGCCCAGGTGACTGATGCAAGTTCAGCGGATGTATCAGCTCCGGCGAGTGAAACTGCTCCTGCAAATGAAACAGTTCCGGCAAATGAAACTGCTTCGGCGGATGAGAACACTTCGGAACGGACATCTGCCTCTGAAACAGAATAGCGAAGAATGAACTGATCAAAGCCCTCTTCGGGAAACCGGAGAGGGCTTTTTGGCTGGATGAGATATCTGCTGGATGGATCACACATATTACAGTTTGTCGGGATGGATCATAGTTGAATGATACGCTCACCCGGCCACGAAAAGTTATTCGCGACTCGGCCCACTTCGCTCAGCTAACTGCTACTACGACTAGGCGTTCTCGGTGTTCGCCGTAAGCGTGGCCTCTCACCTCCAACGCCAGTCTTCGTACGCAGTGGATCTTCGCTTCGGTTCCTGCCGAATTGTCGCTCGTAATCTTTTCGTGCTCCGTGCTCGCTTACTCTTTCGAAATATACATTCGAATCTTGTAAAACATTCTACCGAAAGAAATGAG
>CAMOHF010000156.1 GCA_946614685.1 uncultured Clostridia bacterium
GAATTCGGTCCTTTTTCTTTCTGTATGACAGATTCCATAGGAATCTGTCATGAGACTTGTGGTGCGAAGCGCCGCAAGGCTCGTGTCTCGTTTGTGGTGCGAAGCACCGCAAGGCTCAGCTCTCGGCTGCAACAATCCATATCTCTTGGAGAACATGTGAGTCTTGTGGCGCCCCCTTATCTCTTGAACATTCCATTTTTTTATGATACATTACTCCTATGGCAAAACAATACACCACAAAATCAAAAACCCAGATCCTCGACTACGTCAAAAACCGCCACGATCGGCGTTTTACGGCGCAGGAGGTGCATGAAGCCCTCTCAGCCGACGATCTGAAGATCAACCTCGCCACAGTCTACCGAAACCTCGATCGACTTGCGGACGAGGGTCTTTTGTTGCGTTACAAGAGCATGGATATGAGCAGCGTGGCCTACCAGTACGTGGAAGAGAACCACGGCTGTCACAATCATCTGCATCTGCAGTGCAAAAAGTGCGGCAAGATCATCCATTTGGAGTGTGAGTTTATGCACGAGATCGAAGAACATTTGATGAAGGATCACGGTTTCTCCATCGCGTGCAAGGATTCGGTGATCGTCGGACTCTGTGAGGACTGTAAGGAGGAGTAAGATGGCGGAACAGCTTTATACGATACCGGTACATGACGCCTTTGAGGCGGACTGCGAGTGCCCGCTTTGCCTGATGCGCAGGGATCTCGAGAAGAGCGCGATCGAATTCACCATGGGTCCTTCCTATATGGAGGATGACAATCGTGCCGTGACGGACAAACTTGGATTCTGTACGGAACATTTGCAGAAGCTCTACGCGAATAAGAATCGTCTCGGTCTTGCGTTGATGTTAAAGACGCATACGGACAAGACCATCGCCGATATGAAACAGCTGGCTGAGAAGGACACCGGCGGAAAGACATCCTTTCTTTCGAGGAAGAGTTCCGGCGGATCACCCATGATGGACTACATCCGCGAACTCGAAAGCACCTGCTTTGTCTGTCAGAGGATCGAGAAGGTGTTCGCAAGATACATCGATACGATCTTCCATATGTGGAAAAAAGACCTGGAGTTTCGCGAGCAGTTTGCGGCCTGCAAGGGCTTTTGCACCTGGCATTACGGTATGCTCTTCGAAGGAGCGGCGAAGGCTTTGGGCGGCAAGCAGCAGGAGTTTCTGGATGTATTAAACCGTGTCTATTTTGCGGGCATGGAGCGTGTGAACGAAGACGTTTCATGGTTTATCGATAAATTCGATTATCGCAATCAGGATGCCCCCTGGAAGAACGCGAAGGATGCCCTCCCCCGCGCCATCACCAAGACGGGACATACGATTGTCGAATAATACAAATGATGCTTTTTTAGGAGGAAGGACATGTTAGAAAAAGTATTCAAACTCAAAGAACACGGGACGACCGTGAGGACGGAGATTGTAGCCGGAACCACAACATTCCTTGCTATGGCTTACATCCTGGCGGTGAATCCCAACATCCTCGGTACGGTCATGAACAGAAACGGCGTCTTTCTTGCGACGGCCATCGCATCCGCAGTGGCAACCTTCGTTATGGCGTTTCTGGCCAATTACCCCATCGCACTTTCTGCCGGCATGGGACTCAATGCGTACTTCGCATACACGGTCTGCCTGGGCGAACTTGCGGACGAGGTGGATCCCTACACCATCGCACTGACCGCAGTGCTTTGTGAAGGTCTGATCTTCATTCTGATCTCCCTGTTCAAATTCCGCGAGAAGATCATCAACGGTATCCCTCAGAACTTAAAGTTCGGTATTTCCGCCGGTATCGGTCTTTTCATAGCCTTGATCGGTTTAAAGGGCGCACTGATCACGGTAGACGATCCCTCGACCTTTGTGGCACTCGGCGATTTCTCCAAGCCGCAGGTAGTGCTTGCGATCGTCGGACTTTTACTGATCGTGATCCTTTCTCATTATCACGTGAAGGGTGCCGTGCTGATCGGTATCGTTGCAACCTGGCTGCTCGGTATGGCTGCGGAAGCCATCGGCTGGTATCAGGTGGATGTTGAAGCGGAAGTATTCAGCGTATTCCCGGATTTCTCCAACGGTCTTGCTTTGGACGGCCTTGCAGATACGGCGTTTAAGTTTAATTTTTCCTGGGCGGGATCACATATGATCCAGTTTATTGCCATCCTGTTCAGCTTCCTCTTTGTGGATCTCTTTGATACCGTAGGTACGGTTGTAGGTGTGGCTGACAAGGCAAATCTTCTCGATGAGAACGGCGAGCTTCCGAGAGTCGGAAGAGTATTCTTTGCAGATGCCATCGGTACCACCATCGGCGCATGCCTCGGTACCTCCACCGTCACCAGCTTCGTAGAGTCTTCAGCAGGTGTAGGCGAGGGTGGAAAGACAGGTCTTACCGCTCTTACCACCGGCTTCTGGTTCCTGGTAGCGATCTTCTTAAGCCCGCTGTTCCTGGCAATCCCGTCATTTGCAACAGCTCCGGCACTGATCTATGTCGGTATGCTGATGTTTTCTTCAGCCAAGAAGGTTGACTACGAGAGTGATGCAGCAGATACCATCGGTGCTTATCTTGCAGCGCTTATGATGCCGCTTACCTACTCCATCGCCAACGGTATCATGTTCGGCGTTATGAGCTGGGTAATCGTAAAGGTCTTCACAAAGAAGATCAAGGACGTGTCTCCGATCATGTGGGTGATCTTCGTTTTATTCGGTTTGAGAATCGCCGCACTGGTGCTGAATTTCCAATAAATGCTTGACAAATGGGCATTTACAAGGTATAAATTTGCATAGGGCATTTTTAAGGGTGCCGCAAACGAATGTATTATAGGAGGAATTGTTCAATGAACAAGAATGAGTTGGTTAGCAGCATTGCTGATAAGACCGGACTTAAGAAGACAGAGGCAGAGAAGGCAGTTAAGGCTTTCGTTGAGACTGTAACAGCAGAGCTTAAGAAGGGCGAGAAGGTTCAGCTTGTAGGCTTCGGTACTTTCGAAGTAGCTAAGAGACCTGCAAGAGAGGGAAGAAACCCCAGAACCGGCGAGACCATGAAGATCAAGGCTTCCAAGGCTCCCAAGTTCAAGGCTGGTAAGGCATTAAAGGATGCTATCAACTAATTGATCGTATGATAGAAGAAGCAGGCTGCACGAAGGTGACAGCCTGTTTCTTTGTTTAGGAGAAAATCTATGAGACTGGACAAGTATTTAAAAGTATCAAGACTGATCAAGCGCCGTACCGTGGCCAACGAAGCCTGTGACGCGGGTCGCGTATCCGTGAACGGAAAGGTGGTCAAGGCCTCCTACGATGTGAAGGTCGGGGACGTGATCGAGATCGGATTCGGCAACAAGACGGTGAAGGCGGAAGTGACTATGATCGCCGATTCCACCAAGAAGGAAGAAGCGAAGGAAATGTACCGCTATCTGTAAATTCTACTTGAAAAAAAGCTGACTTACGGGTAATATATACTATATATGTGCTTTTGAGAGGTAAGAGGATGGCGAAGCGACGTAGAAAAAGATCATCACGCAGACAGTCACCGGCGATGTCGATGCTTATTGTCATGACGGTGCTCTTGGTGTGCATCGCAGCAGTCAGCAAGACGATGAGCCTCAAGAAAGAAGATCGTGCGCTCGCCGAGAATGAGTACATTCTCGAGCAGAGACTGGCCGAGGCCGAGGCTGAGAGAGATCGCTTAGCGGCTGAGGAGGAATACATGAAGACGCCTCAGTACATCGAGGATGTCGCGAAGAACAGGCTGGGGTTGGTCTATCCGGACGAGATTGTGATCAAGCCTTCGGAATAGCAGACTGCAGTGTCACACACACTGCAGTTTTTTTAACGAGAGATACGGAAGAATATGGAAGAACAAATTCTTAAAATGATTCTTGAATATGAGATGATCGGCCCGGAAGACAGGGTGGTTGTCGGTGTATCCGGTGGGGCGGATTCCGTCTGCCTTCTCCGTGTTTTGCTTGCACTTCGGGAGCGGCTTTCCCTTGCGACGGACGACTTGCAGGTGGTACATGTCAAT
>CAMOHF010000157.1 GCA_946614685.1 uncultured Clostridia bacterium
CTGATCGCCAATCCGGGGTGCTATACCACCTGTTCCATTCTTTCCTTATATCCGCTCGTGAAGGAGCGACTGATTGATGTAAAAACCATCATCATCGATGCGAAGTCCGGCGTGTCCGGCGCGGGAAGAGGCGCAAAGGTTGCGAACCTCTACTGCGAGGTGAACGAAAGCATCAAGGCTTACGGTGTGACCACACACAGACACACACCGGAGATCGAAGAGCAGCTCGGATATGCTTATGACGGAACACCGCTTCTTGTGAACTTTACACCGCATCTGGTACCGATGAACCGCGGCATTCTGGTCACGGCTTACGCAAACCTTCTCGATGGTGTGGATGAGGCTCAGGTTGCGGCAGCATACGAAAAGTATTACAAAGACGAAACATTTATCCGTCTCCTGCCGGCAGGCAAGTGTCCCGAGACACGCTGCGTGGAGGGAAGCAATTATACGGATATCGGATTTATGATCGATCCCCGCACAAGACGCGTGATCGCGATGGGTGCGCTCGATAATGTGGTGAAGGGCGCTGCAGGTCAGGCGGTGCAGAATATGAACCTGATCATGGGACTTGATGAGACGGAAGGACTTATGCTTCCGCCGATGTTCCCCTAGGAGGATATTATGATAAAGACAGAAGGCGGCGTAACAGCTGCGAAGGGTTTTAAGACAGCGGGTGTTCGTGCCGGCATCAAAGAAGGCAGAACCTGCAAGGATATGGCACTTCTGGTGTCCGAGATTCCCGCAGCGTGTGCCGGTACATTTACAAGAAATATTGTGAAGGCTGCTCCCGTGATCCGTGATATGGAGATCGTGGAACGCGAGAAGATCGCACAAGCCGTGATCGTGAACACGGGCGTTGCCAATGCCTGCACGGGTGAGGCGGGAAGAAAGGATGCGGACGCTACGGCGAAGATGGTTGCATCCGCATTGGATATCAGTGAGAAGCTGGTTCTGGTTGCTTCTACGGGTGTCATCGGTTATACGCTTCCTATGGACAAGATCGAGGCGGGCGTCGGTATGCTTGCCGGTATGCTTTCCGATACGGCAGAGGCTTCCGCTGATGCGGCAGAGGCCATTATGACCACAGATACAAAGAAGAAAGAAACGGCGTACGAATTCACTGTAGGCGGTAAGACCTGCCATATGGGCGGCATGTGCAAGGGCTCCGGTATGATCCATCCCAATATGGGAACCATGCTCGGCTTCATAACCACGGACTGCGCCATTGGCGTGAGTCTGATGCAAAAGGCGCTTCGCGATGCCATTGAAGACAGCTTCAACATGGTATCCGTAGACGGTGATACTTCGACGAACGATACGGTACTTCTCCTTGCCAACGGTATGGCCGAGAATTCGCTCATAACCGAAGAGGGAGAGGACTATGATACATTTTGCGAGGTGCTTCGCGCGGTGACAACCGATCTTGCGAAGATGATCGCGGCAGACGGCGAGGGTGCGACCAAACTCTTCACAGTGCGCGTAGTCGGCGCTCCGGACAAGGAGACAGCCAAGATCCTTGCCAAGTCCGTGGCAAGCTCGAACCTCACCAAGTGCGCGGTGTACGGCCGGGACGCAAATGTCGGCAGAATCCTCTGCGCTATGGGATATTCGGGCGCAAAATTTGACCCCGACCGCGTGGATGTCACTGTGGAAAGTGACAAGGGCAGCATCAAGCTTGCCGAGAACAGCCTTTATACGGACTTCTCCGAGGATGAGGCGACACGCATTATGGATACCGAGGCTTTAACGGCGGTGATCGATGTGAAGGCAGGCGATGCGACTGCCACCGCTTACGGCTGTGACCTCACCTATGATTATGTCAAGATCAACGCAGACTACAGAAGCTGACCAAGGAGGCCGAGATGGTAAGTAACGATAATTTGGACAAGGTACTTGAAAAGGCACAGACATTGATCGAGGCCCTGCCTTACATTCAGAAGTTTAACGGTAAAAAGATCGTGGTAAAATACGGCGGAAGCGCCATGGTGGATGATCACTTAAAGTACAATGTCATCCGCGATGTGGCGCTCTTGAAACTGGTGGGTTTTAAACCGATCATCGTACACGGCGGCGGCAAGGAGATCTCCTCCTGGCTTGCCAAGTTCGGCAAGGAATCCGAGTTTATCAACGGCTTTCGTGTGACGGACGAGGAGACTTTGGATGTGGCGGAGATGGTGCTTTCCAAGGTGAACAAGAGTCTCGTCGGTATGATGGAGAAGCTCGGTCTTAAGGCTGTGGGTATCAGCGGTAAGGATGCCGGACTGCTTCGCTGCGAGAAGAAGCTTGCGGGCGGCAAGGACATCGGCTATGTAGGCGATGTCAAGGCGGTTGATACCACCATTCTTGATACACTGATCGAAAATGATTTCATCCCCGTGGTTGCGCCCATCGGTTCGGGACTTACGGATGACCACGGATACAACATCAATGCGGATGATGCGGCTTGTGCAATTGCGACATCCGTCGAAGCGGAGAAACTGGTATTCCTTACCGATATCGAGGGCGTCTTTGTGGATCCTTCCGATAAGTCCACTCTGATCTCAGAGATGAATCTTGCCGAGGCGCAGGAACTGATCGATAAGGGTGTTGTGGGAGGCGGTATGCTCCCGAAGCTTTCCAACTGTATCGAAGCCATGAAGAACGGTGTTTCCCGCGTGCATATGCTGGACGGAAGACTCGAGCACTGCCTGCTTCTCGAGTTCTTTACCGAGAAGGGTATCGGAACCGCCATCGTGAAAGAACCGCTTTTTTAGACTTGTATTCTCCCGGATTCTTCGGTACAATGAGAATACGGCTTTTTGTGTGATATGGAATACGGACTTTATCATGAAAGGAAGTATTTCATATGAACAAGATTTTTACATGCATCCTGATCGCAGTGATTTCATTTTTGCTTTCCGGATGTGAGCGTAAGACGGTCTTCGTGACGACCGAAGAGACACGGATGGATACCGAAGTTTCACATGAAACGGAACATCCGGCGACGGAAGAGCAGCTTTTGGCCTGCTACGTATGTGGCGCTGTCTTACATCCCGGTGTATACTATGTATCGGAGGGCGCGATCAAGCAGGATGCGATCGCACTTGCCGGCGGATTTGCCGGGGATGCCGCAGAGTCCTACTTAAACCTTGCCGAACCGGTTGCGGCTTCGGAGAAGATTTATGTACCGACGGAGGATGAACTCTCGGTCGGGATCACGGGCACCGGAGCGCAGGGATCGGATACGGTTTCGGACGGACTGGTACATATCAATCGTGCCACGAAGGAAGAGCTGATGACATTGCCCGGCATCGGTGACAGAAAGGCGTCGGCGATCATCTCCTACAGGGAGAGCATCGGCGGATATCAAAGTACAGAACAGATCATGGAAGTTGACGGCATCAAGCAGGGAACCTATGATGCGATCAAAGATATGATTGCAATTGATTGAGGTGGACAGATGAAGCGAGTACTTGTTGTAGACGACGAAAAATCAATCGTAAAAGGAATTAAGTTTTCACTTGAACAGGATGACATGGAAGTCGATGTCGCATACGACGGAGAAGAAGCACTTGAGAAGGCGAAGGAGGGATCTTATGATGTGATCCTCCTTGATATCATGCTCCCCGGCAAGTCCGGACTGGAGGTGTGCCAGACCGTGCGTGAGTTTTCCGATGTACCCATCATCATGCTCACGGCCAAGGGCGAGGATATGGACAAGATCTTGGGCCTCGAGTACGGCGCAGACGATTATATCACCAAGCCTTTCAACATCCTTGAAGTGAAGGCCAGGATCAAAGCCATCCTGCGCCGTAACAATAAGAACAACGAAAGCCAGGAAGATGTAAAGACCATCGAGACCAAGGGCTTAAAGATCGACTGCGACAGCAGAAGAGTCTATATCGAGGGCAAGGAAGTGAACCTCACCGCGAAGGAGTACGAACTCGTATATCTTCTCGTATCGAATCCAAACAAGGTGTACTCCAGAGAGCAGCTCTTAAAGACAATCTGGG